>CAZNCJ010000031.1:0-25877 GCA_964571595.1 uncultured Caulobacterales bacterium
ATTGCAGTAAAGCCCCTTCTACGGAACGCCCCTTCTGTGTTAGCTCTCGCGCCAAGACCCAACTGTCCTCAACTGCCATAGCCGCGCCTTGAGCCAAAAAGGGCAGCATGGGGTGGGCGGCGTCTCCCAGCAAAGTAACATTGCCCTCACACCAGCGGGTAAATGGCGCGCGCTCAAACAGCGCCCAACGATAAAGCGTATCAGGCTGGGCCGCCTTTATGAGTGTGGTGATCGTCTTGTGCCAGCCTTCGAAATCCTGCAAGGCTTCTTCCTTTGTGCCGATTTCAGTCCAGCTTTCTTTTGTCCAATCCGTGCGCTCTACCACGCCGACAAAATTAGCCACATCTCCGCGCCGTAATCTATAAGTCACAGCATGGCGCCCCCTGCCCATCCACGCACAAGCCGTCGGCTTGGGTACGTCATCGCCAAGGACGTTTATGGGAACGACAGCCCGCCACGCCACATTACCCGTAAATTCAGCTTTATCAGGCTCGAGCATTTGTGCGCGGATAGCGGACTTAATCCCGTCCGCTCCAATTAAAACATCTCCCGATATATGCCGCCCATCTTCTAAGGTTACGCTCACCCCTGCACTCTCATGGCTATAATGCATCACGCCCGCCCCTAAGTGCAAAGCCTGCGGGGCCTGCTTATTCAAGGCGTCTCGCAAAGCTTCAATATAGTCTGCACGGTGAATATGCAGATAAGGCGCGCCCCATCTTTTCACCGCTTGTGCCGCTAGGGGAATATTAAAAACTTCCAGCCCGCTAACCCCCATACGCGCTTGGATAGCTTCGGGTTGAAACGCCTTTTCAGCGATAAATGTCTCTATGCCGAGCGCCTTAAAAACTTTCATTGCATTAGGGGGCAGCTGAATACCTGCCCCGACCTCGCCGAGATCTGCGGCCTGTTCAAACACCTTCACCTCATGGCCGAAATGCAAACAGCACAAAGCTGCGGTGAGGCCGCCAATACCCGCACCTGCAATGAGAACTTTCATGCCCTAACGCTTATCACGAGCTGGCAATATCCTCATCTATCTGGACAAGCCGCTCTTTACCAAAATACATCTCATCGCCGATAAAAAAGGTCGGTATGCCAAATGCCCCGCGGTCCACAGCAAATTGTGTATTGTCAATCAGACCTTGTTTGAGGGCGGGGTCTTGAGCTTTTTCAAATAAGGCTTGTGCATTAAACCCGCCCTTTTCTATCTGCCCGCCCATAGCGGCCATATCTGTTACGTCTTGTTTGTCTTCCCAGATAGCCGGTAATAACAGCTCAACAAATTCGGCCTGTCTTTCTGCTTCTACGGCCAGCAACATGCGCTGCAAGGTAATAGAATTAAACGGAAAAACCGGGTTCATTTGAAATTTTGTCAGCTTGTGTTTTTTTATAAACCGTCCCATCTCCACAGCAGCATAGGCGGTTTTGCCTTTAATATCGGCATCGCGAAACATGGGCGGGGCATTGCCTGTTAATTTATGCATGCCTCCTAAAAAGACAGGCGTAATTGTCAAACTCGCCCCGTGCGCCTTGAGAATATCTTTCAAGGGCTGCCACACCATATAAGCATTCGGGCTTACAAAATCGAATAAGAGTTCTATGTTTTTTGTCATGTCTAGTCTTTCTTATTTCCCCTTAAATATCTCGTAAAACCTCGCGGGCGGCATTATGGCCCGGCACACCCGTTACCCCGCCGCCCGGATGCGTACCAGAGCCGCACATATAGAGGCCCTGAATAGGCGCTCGGTAATTTCCATACCCCAAGACAGGGCGTGCGCTAAACATTTGGTCGAGACTGAGATGGCCATGCATAATATCACCTTTTGTCAAACCAAATACACGCTCCAGATCAAGCGGGCTTAGGATTTGTCGTCCCACTACGGTTTTCTTAAATCCCGGCGCGTAAATTTCGATTTGGTCTAAGATAAGATCAGCTACCTCTTCGCGGTGTTTATCCCAGTCTACGTCCGGGTCAAATTGTTGGCAAAACAAACTCGCCACATGCTGACCCTCAGGCGCAAGACTATCATCAAGTGTGGAAGGGATGAGCATCTCGATTATCGGAGCGCGTGACCAGCCGTGCTCTTTCGCATCACGGTAAGCCCTATCAATATAGTCCAGTGTTGGGCCAATAATTATCCCGCCTGTAAGGTGATCAGCTGTGCCCCGTGCCTGATTGGACAAGCAGGTAAATTCAGGCAATTTATTCAGGGCCACATTCATCCGAAATGTGCCTGACCCGTTTTTATAATGCGTCATGCGCCGGGCGAAATCAGCCGGCATATGCGCCTCATCGACCAAGTGATTATAAAGCAGGCTCGGATTAAGATTAGATATTATTGTGCGCGCTTTAAGAACAGTCCCATCCTCTAGCAAGACACCAACCGCCCGCCTGTCCTCGATCAGGACTTGCTTTACCGCAGCATTGGTTTGTATCTCTACGCCCTTTTCGCGCGCCGATTTTGCCATGGCCTGCGTGATCGCGCCCATACCGCCAATAGCATGGCCCCAAACGCCTTTCTTGCCATTCACCTCGCCAAAGGCATGATGCATTAAGACATAGGCCGTGCCCGGAGTTTGGCTGTCGGCGTAATTACCCACAATCCCGTCAAAAGCAAAAGCACCCTTCACAAAATCATTTTCAAAATATTGAGCGAGAAAATCGTCAACGCTTTTGGTAAAAATATCCATGACTATACGCTGGTCTTCCAAAGAGAGTTTGCGCATCCGGTTACCCATTTTCATACTCTGGAAAACATCCCGCAATCCCCCGCCAACATTGGGCGGGCTTTGGAGTAAGAAATCCCGAATAATATCAGCAACCATGGAGGTATCGCGAAAATACCGCTCAAGCGCCATAGCGTCCTTTTGCGAGAAGAGCGCGATTTCCGCTTTAAGTGCGCTTTCCTCGACGGGAAAGGACAGAAAATCACCGCCTTTATGCACCCAGAGATTATTGATACGCCGCTCGACAATTTTCAGGCCGTGATCATGTAGTTTTAAGTCTTTGATGATTTTCGGATTTAAAAGGCTCACTGTATAAGAGGCAACAGAGTTTTTAAATCCCGGATGAAATTCTTCCGTCACGGCAGCCCCGCCAACTATGTGGCGCCGCTCTAGCACACGTACAGACTTCCCTGACATGGCAAGATAATTGGCACAGACCAAGCCATTATGGCCAGCCCCGATAATTATTACGTCTTGTGTCATATACGCGTCCGTTTCTTGACCTTGGATTATGTAGCATCTACCAATGTTTGACTAGTCGGATAAGACAATATTAGGCGAGATGGTTATATGTATAAAACGGATAATATGGCGTTACGCCGCGCCTTGTCTGATTATGTTTCCGGCTATTCACTGTCGCAAATTTTTTACAAAGATCCGGATATTTACCAAGCCGAGATAAACAAGATTTTCAACGCGCATTGGCTATTTGCTGGCCATGTCTCACAGCTCGAAAATGTCGGAGATTTCTTCACCCTCGAAATCGCCAATGAGTCCGTGATTATCACCCGCGCTACCGATAAAACGCTCAAAGCCTATATCAATATTTGCAGGCATAGAGGCTCGCGGCTCTGTCTGGAAAGCCAAGGCACAACCAAATTATTTACCTGCCCCTATCACGCTTGGAGCTATAATCTGAACGGTGAGCTTGTCGCCGCCCGCCATATGGAGGCGGACTTCAAACCCGCTGATTACGGATTGCATAAAGTCGCGCTTGAAACTATTGGCGGGCTTATCTTTATATCTCTGGCGTCTACCCCCTTATCGACTACGGATATGCATGAAACTATGGATGATTTATTCGCGCTCTTTGGATTTGATAGCCTCAAACTGGCCACGTCTAAACAATATCATATTCCAGCGAATTGGAAACTTGCCGTTGAAAATTATCAGGAATGTTATCACTGCACACCCTCTCATAAAGAATTTGCACAAATTCATGCGATGGCCAAATCGCCGGAAGACTTTGCAAAAGCCAAACAAAAATTTAGCGACAAGACCAAACCCATTCACCGCGAGCTTAACGCCTATTTCGGGTATGCGCGCAAAGGGCAAGAAGGCTATCAATATGGTCGCAACCCTTTACTCGCGGGCAAGCAAAGCGGCAGTCGTGACGGAAAAGCTTTAGCCCCACTATTAGGAAACTTAACCCATTATAACGGCGGAGCCTCAGAGTTCATGCTCGGCCCGGTTAATTTCTTTCTGATCTATGATGACCATATGGTTGGCTACCGCTTTGTGCCGACAGGCCTTGAGAGCTGTCTTTGCGAGGTTTACTGGTTTGTAAATGAAACCGCCCAGCAAGGCGTGGATTACGATCTGGAAAAACTGACATGGCTTTGGGACGTCACAACACAGGCTGATAAAACCATTATTCATAATAATCAATTAGGGGTGAATTCAGGGTTTTATCAACCCGGCCCGTTTTCAAAAATGGAAAGTTTCGAGCAGAGCTTTATTGACTGGTATATCCACACCATGCGCGCAGGCGAGCACTAAGCCCCTGATGAAAGTCACTTGCTTTTAAAACGATGGCAGACCAAGCTAGAGTTATGGAGTCACCCCCTCATAAAACAGACAAAGGATCAGGAAACTCTCTTGGTTTTTGGAGCTGCTGGGCCCTCACCGCTGGCATAATGATCGGCTCGGGTATTTTTCTTCTCCCCACCCTTCTTGCCCCATACGGCCTGTTGAGTTTTTTTGGTTGGGCCTTAACAGCCTTTGGCTCCATTCTCATCGCTCTTGTTATTGCCCGCCTCTCGGGGCGCACAAGGCGTTCTGGCGGGGTGTATGTCTATGCACAAGAGGCTTATGGGGAATTGACAGGCTTTCTCGTCGCATGGGGATATTGGGCGGCCTATTGGATCGCCATACCCGCTATTGCGATTGCCTTTGTCGGCTATCTTGGGGTTATATTCCCCTCCCTTAAAGGTACAAATCTCGGGCAGGCCTTATGTGCCTTAGCTGTGATTTGGACTTTAACTCTGATCAATATGAAAAGCCTAAAAGGGGCAGGCTATGCGCAAATCCTTCTCACCGTCTTAAAGATCATCCCGCTTCTTCTTATCATTTTATTGGGCTTTTATGCTGGCTCTAATCAAAATCTGCCGAGTATAAATCCTGAAGGCAAAGACTTCTGGCCGACACTCGCCACAACCGCGATTTTAACCATGTGGGCCTTTTCCGGACTTGAAGCGGGCGCGATTGCCGCCAAAGATGTCAAAGACGCAACTCGCACAATTCCAAAGGCTATTCTTGCAGGCACCCTCACTGTTGCCTTCATCTATATTGCCTCGACCTATGCCGTCATGCGCCTTGTACCCGCCGACATACTCATAAACTCGACCTCCCCCTTTGCCGATGCTGCTCAGGGTCTGGGCGCTTGGGGGCCGCACCTGATCGCTATCGGCGCGCTTATCGCGACCGCAGGCTCATTAAACGGTGTGATATTTGTGACGGGTCAAATGCCCATGGCGCTCGCCCTTGACGATATGGCACCGCGGGTTTTCATATCTAAAAACCCCGCTTCAGGCCCGCGCCTCTCTCTTCTACTAGGCTCGACTCTCGGGTCCGTTGTATTACTGATGAACTATTCTAAAGGCCTGATCGGCATGTTTACCTTCTTAGCACTTATGAGTACATTAGCCGTGCTTGTCCCCCTGCTTGTGGCCGCAGCGGCGGAAATAAAACATAACCATATAAGCAAACAAGATAAGGCCTTAACGTGGAGCCTCATCGCCATATTGTCTTTTATCTATACGCTCTTTGCCATTTTAGGCTCAGGCTTTGAGGTTATAGGTTGGGGGATTGTCCTCTTTCTTGTCGGACTGCCCGTATATTACTGGCTAAGGTATGAGCGCGCGAAAAAGCGCCCAGCCAATAGTCAATAAAGCGCTTAATGTGCGGTCTGGCTGCCACCCATATCAGGTTTTACACCTAACATAATGCCCGTAAGACTGGCCTGATCCACATCCGTCCATTTTATCTTTTTAGGCTTAGACGTCAGCGCATTTGCGATCACCTCATCCACCGTGGAGACTGGAATGATCTCAAGAGCTGATTTTACATTCTCCGGAATATCGGCAAGGTCTTTGACATTATCGATCGGGATTAGAACGGTCTTCACACCGCCCCGTAATGCCGAGAGTAATTTCTCCTTTAAGCCGCCAATAGGCAGAACACGTCCGCGCAGAGTAATCTCGCCTGTCATGGCGACATCTTTGCGTACCGGAATATCTGTAAGCACGGACACCATAGCCGTAATCATACCGACACCCGCAGACGGGCCGTCTTTGGGCGTTGCCCCTTCCGGGACATGCACATGAATGTCAGAGCTTTGGAATTGGCGCGGGCTAATCCCCAGATCAGGCGCGCGGGACTGCACATAGGAATTAGCTGCCGAAATCGACTCTTTCATCACATCGCGTAGATTACCTGTCACCGTCATTTTGCCCTTACCCGACATTGAAACGGCTTCGATCGTGAGGATGTCCCCGCCAGCTTCTGTCCAGGCCAGACCTGTGACCACACCGACTTGGTGGGTTTCGTCCGTTTCGCCGTATCGGAATTTTTTGACGCCTAAAAACTCTTCGAGATTTTTGGATTTTACCTTCACCGATTTTACTTTTTTGCCCACAATCAAGGTCACAGCTTTACGGGCCAGTTTCGCGATCTCGCGCTTTAAGCTCCGAACGCCAGCCTCGCGGGTATAATAGCGGATAATGTCGCGTAAAGCATCATCATCAAGGCTGAACTCTTGGGTTTTCAAGCCGTGCTCGCTAGTCATATCCGGGATTAGGTGACGCTTCGCGATTTCGATTTTTTCCTGTTCTGTATAGCCCGGAATACGGATGATTTCCATACGGTCAAGCAAAGGCTGTGGCATGTTCAAAGAATTGGCCGTGGTTAAAAACATCACATCGGAAAGATCATAATCCACATCCAGATAGTGATCATTAAATGTATCATTTTGCTCTGGGTCTAAGACTTCGAGTAAAGCCGCTGATGGATCGCCGCGAAAGTCTGACCCCATCTTGTCAATTTCATCAAACAAGAAGAGCGGATTATTATATTTCGCCTTTTTCATTGATTGGATGACGCGACCGGGCATGGAGCCAATATAAGTGCGCCTATGGCCGCGTATTTCAGATTCGTCGCGCACCCCGCCCAATGAGACACGCACAAATTCACGTCCCGTCGCCCGTGCCACGGATTTACCCAAAGATGTTTTCCCAACACCCGGTGGTCCGACCAGACAAAGTATCGGGCCTTTGACTTTCTTGGTGCGCGTCTGCACCGCCAAATGCTCGACAATGCGTTCCTTGACTTTATCAAGCCCGTAATGATCAGCATCCAAAATAGCCTGTGCCTTTTCAAGATTACGTTCAACACGTTTTTTCTTGCCCCACGGCACGGATAATAACCAATCCAGATAATTCCGAGAGACATTCGCCTCGGCAGACATAGGGCTCATCTGTTTGAGTTTTTTAAGTTCAGCATCTGCTTTTTCGCGCGCTTCCTTACTCAATTTCGTTTTCTCGATCCGCTCAAGTATTTCTGTCATCTCATCTTGGCTATCACCATTGCCAAGCTCTGTCTGAATAGCCTTGATCTGCTCATTAAGGTAATATTCGCGCTGCGTTTTTTCCATTTGACGCTTCACACGCCCGCGGATTTTTTTATCCACTTTCATGACACCCAGCTCACCTTCGATCAATTCAAGGATTTTCTCCAGACGCTTTTTGACATCCGTCTGCGCCAAAAGCGCCTGCTTTTGCGGAATCTTCGCGTTCAAATGCACAGCGATAAGATCTGCTGTTTTGGAAGGATCGGTATTTTCAAGAACCGATGTCACCACATCTTCAGAAATTTTCTTATTGAGTTTGCCGCAAGCCTCGAATTGTTTACTGACGTCATCACTCAACTCTTTAAGCGCGGCCATATCATCAATAGTCGTCTTATGAATGGTCAGTTCGGCTTCAAAAAATGTCTTGCGTTTGGTAAACTTCTTTACGCTAGCACGGTCTACACCCTCCACTAATACTCGCACTGTTCCATCAGGCAATTTCAAAAGTTGTAAAATCGTCGCCACACAGCCTTCCGAATGGATATCCTTTGGTGAGGGATCGTCAAAATCAGGGTCTTTTTGCGTGAGAAGGAAAATGCGTTTTTCATTTTCCATGACGTCTTCTAAGGCTTTAATTGACTTTTCACGCCCGACAAATAGAGGCACGACCATATGCGGGAACACCACAATATTGCGTAGAGGTAAAACGGGTAAAGTGAGGGTCTCGCTCATGATAAGTCCTTACAAAGCGTCTGCCCGAAATAGGGCGTCTGCATTAGATATAAGTGGGATCACGCGATAAAATTTTCAACCCTCAAACTCAATAAATTTTATCGAACTTGTAAAATATTACAGTCCCAAAAAAATAACCTACCAAGCGCCTAAAACGCAGTCGTTTAAGAGGCCTTTTCTTTAGCCTTTTTAGCGTAAATCAGCAGAGGTTTAGCCGTGCCGCCAACAACTTCGCCGTTTATAACAACTTCTTCAACGCCTTCAAAACTTGGCAAATCATACATGGTATCGAGTAAGATACCTTCCATGATGGAACGTAGACCACGTGCGCCGGTTTTGCGGGCAATCGCTTTTTTCGCAATGGCTTTAAGCGCATCTTCTGAGAAGTTTAGTTTTACGTCTTCCATGCCAAACAAGGTTTGATATTGCTTTACCAGAGCATTTTTTGGCTCTGTGAGGATTGTCACCAATGCGTCTTCGTCCAAATCGCGTAAGGACGCGATAACAGGCAAACGGCCAACAAATTCTGGAATAAGACCAAATTTCAGCAGATCATCCGGCTCCACTTCCATGAGGATATCGCCCAGACGACGTTCATCAACTTCTTTAATATCCGCGCCAAAGCCTATGGTAGAACCTTCGCCACGGTTAGAGATAACCTTATCAAGTCCGGCAAAAGCCCCGCCGACCACAAAGAGAATATTTGTAGTATCGACTTGTAAAAATTCCTGCTGGGGATGCTTACGCCCGCCTTGCGGAGGGACAGAGGCTACAGTGCCTTCCATAATTTTCAACAGAGCTTGCTGAACGCCTTCACCAGACACATCCCGCGTAATAGAGGGATTATCGGATTTGCGGCTAATTTTATCAACTTCGTCAATATATACGATGCCCCGCTGAGCCCGTTCAACATTATAATCCGCAGATTGTAAGAGCTTGAGAATGATATTTTCAACATCCTCACCCACATAACCGGCTTCTGTGAGGGTTGTTGCATCCGCCATAGTAAAAGGAACGTCCAGAATACGGGCCAATGTCTGGGCAAGTAGCGTTTTACCGCAACCCGTCGGGCCTACGAGCAAAATATTTGACTTTGCCAGTTCGACATCAGGGGCCGAGGCGGCATGGTTAAGGCGTTTATAGTGATTGTGAACCGCAACGGATAAAACTTTCTTGGCGTGCGCCTGTCCGATGACATAATCATCCAGAATATCACAAATCTCTTGCGGTGTCGGGACACCCTCTTGGGATTTAGCAACACTACCTTTGCCTTCTTCACGGATAATATCCATGCAAAGCTCGACACATTCATCACAAATAAAGACTGTCGGCCCAGCAATTAGCTTACGGACTTCATGCTGACTTTTACCGCAAAACGAGCAATAGAGTGTGTTTTTGGAGTCAGTTGTATCAGACTTGCTCATTGTTTATCCTTTGGCCCAATGTACTTTTCTGCTTTTGCAAAAGAAGTGCCGTATTGATCAATTTCCTAATTTATACGTCATTTTTATTACAATTGCATTACTATCCAGCTCATAGGAACACTTTTTATCCCTTAAATGCAAGCCAGATCGCATCGCTTAATATTATATAATGGTAAGTGCCCTAAGCCTCATCACCGCGTTTACTATAGACATGATCGACGATTCCAAACGCTTTGGCTTCTTCGGCGGTCATGAAATGATCCCGGTCCAGAGTTTTCTCGATCGTGGCATATTTCTTACCCGTATGTTTCACATAAATCTCGTTGAGGCGCTTTTTCATCGCCAGAATATCATTGGCGTGACGTTGAATGTCAGAGGCTTGTCCGCGAAACCCGCCTGAAGGCTGATGCACCATAACACGTGCATTTGGTAAGGCGACGCGCATACCGTCTTGACCTGCCGCAAGTAGCAATGAACCCATTGAACAGGCCTGTCCGATACAAACCGTTGTCACAGGACATTTAATATATTGCATTGTATCATAAATCGCCATGCCAGAGGTCACAGACCCGCCTGGTGAATTAATATACATTGAGATTTCTTTCTTGGGGTTCTCGCTTTCCAAAAATAGGAGCTGGGCGGTAATCACACTTGCCATACCGTCTTCGACAACGCCGTTTAGAAAAATAATACGATCACGCAACAGCCGAGAGAAAATATCAAACGCCCGTTCTCCGCGCGAAGATTGCTCAACAACCATGGGTACGAGGTTCATCATGAGGTCTTGTGGGTCTTGCATTATATCGTCCTTAAATTAACCCCGAATATGTGGGGTCTTTGGGATTGAGAATCATATGTCACTTTAATCTTAAAAGTATTACCTCAATATTGATATGAGATAAAAAACATTCAACCCCTTAAAACCGCTATAGGCATAGATTTCGTATATTATCCAAGCTAGAGGGTTATACCTCCGAAACAATTTCAGCTTCGAGCCTATAAAATGACCCTGCCTACAGCGCCTAATCCTTGGAAAATCCACAGCCAGACCCCGGTATTTGAAAATCCGTGGCTCTCTCTGATAGATTATAAAACGACCAATCCTGCTGGACAGCCCGCAGATTACGGTGTGGTACGGTTTAAAAACCGCGCTATTGGCGTCGTGCCTTATGAAGACGGCTATATCTGGATGGTCGGCCAGACAAGATTTGCGATAGATAGCTATTCTTGGGAAATCCCAGAAGGCGGATGCCCGCAGGATGAAGAGCCGATAGTTTGCGCACAAAGAGAATTACGCGAAGAAACCGGCATTACCGCCAAAAACCTCACCCCTTTATTTAACGTCCATTTATCAAACTCTGTCACAGATGAGTGGGGCCAAGTATTTTTGGCCCGTGGCTTAAGTTTCGGCACCCAATCCCTCGAAGACAGTGAAGATATAAGTGTGAAGAAATTTCATCTGGATAAGCTCTATGACTATGTCGAGGCGGGTGCGATCATGGATAGTCTGAGCGTGACCGCGATTTACAAACTTAAACTCATGGCCAGCTTAGGACAGTTAACATAATGCATTTTGATTGCGTCATAATCGGTGCTGGGGCGGCGGGCATGATGTGCGGCGCTATTGCCGGGGCGCGCGGGCGTACTGTCGCATTGATTGATCACGCTCAAAAGCCGGGAGAGAAAATCCGCATTTCAGGCGGCGGGCGGTGTAATTTCACCAATCTACATTGCGGGCCGGATAATTTCATCAGCCAGAACCCGCATTTCTGCCGCTCGGCACTGGCCCGGTATGGCCCTTATGATTTTATCGAGCTTGTCGAGAGCTACGGCATTAGCTGGCATGAAAAACAAGCCACCCTGCCCCCACATCTTAAAAATGAACCGACACAAGACCCGTCCACAAAAGGCCAGCTTTTTTGTGACGGGCGATCACAGCAGATCATAGATATGCTGGTTTCAGAATGTGAAAAGGCAAGCAATCAGCTTTGGCTGGGCACGCAAGTTCTCGACATTCGCAAAAACGAAACTGGCGGATTTCATGTCACAACAGACAGACAAGCGATTAGCTGTGAGAGCCTCGTCATTGCCTGCGGCGGCGCGTCTATTCCGAAAATGGGAGCGACCAGCTATGGTTATAAGGTGGCAAAATCATTCGGACTTAATGTTATAACGCCAGAACCTGGCCTTGTGCCTTTAACTTTCACGGATAGTTTAAAAGACCCGCTCAAGGCCCTTTCTGGGGTGAGTGTCTATAGTCGGATAAGCCATGAAAACCCGAATGGCCGCGCAACCGAATTTGAAGACGCGCTTTTATTTACGCATCGCGGCCTGTCTGGGCCTGCCATTTTACAAATTTCCTCATATTGGCAGGCGGGCGAAGCCGTCACGCTTAACTTGGCTCCGCACATCTCCGTATTTGAGAGCCTTAAAGCTGCGCGAGACACCGCCCCGCGGCAAAGCCCGGCAAATTGGGCAGCCCAATATATCCCCGAGCGATTGGCGCGGATGATAACGTCAGGACTAGATTATGAGCGCCTTGCGGATATGAGCGATATAGCCTTGCGTAATCTGGCGCTGATGATCAATGCGTGGCGGGTTAAACCTGCTGGCAGCGAGGGCTTTAGAACCGCCGAGGTTACAAAAGGCGGTGTTGATACAAACGCGCTTTCATCTAAGACAATGCAGGCACGAAATGTGCCCGGGCTTTATTTTATCGGAGAGGTCGTAGATGTCACAGGTCATCTGGGCGGACATAATTTCCAATGGGCTTGGGCCAGCGGATTTGCTGCTGGGCAACATGTTTAAACCACAATCTAATTAGGCGCTGTAAATCCGCAAAACGTAGGATGTTTTAAACAAGATTTATACCTTACAGATTGGCCGCTGATAGAGTGTTTGCCTTTTAAAGACGGGCTTGATAAGCGCCACATATGTCGCGCTTAAAAGCATCATATCAAGACTTACAAGTTCAGGACCTGGATGAGTATGTCCTACTTGATGATCAAGAGAGCCAGACCGTGCGCCTTTATCAAAAGCCAGAGGCTATCATAACGGCCTTCAGACCGGACGAGCTAAAACAAGCCTTTGACGCGCTAGAGCGCCATCACCGCGCAGGCGCCTATCTTGCGGGTTATTGCGCTTACGAAATGGGATATGCCTTTGAAGCCCGCCTAAAGCATCACCTCAAAGATAATAAGACTCCGCTTTTAAAATTTGGCGTTTTCTCAAAACCGCAATCAGATATTTCTGCCCATATGCGCTATACGCGCGCGCCTGTTGAACTTGACGTCAATCCACTCTGGAGTGAAAAACAATATCTCCAGCGATTTGAAAAAGTCATGGCTTATATCCGCGCCGGGGATGTCTACCAGATCAATCTGACCTTTCCGCTTGCAGGTACATATAAAGGCACAGCCCACACGCTCTATGCGGCCTTGCGACAACGCCAAGCCAGTCGCTATGGCGGGATTGTCAATTTAGGCGGGGCGCAAATTATGTCCTTTTCGCCAGAATTATTTTTTGAAAAACACGCCGCTCATATGTCCATGCGCCCGATGAAAGGCACAAGACCCCGCGGCAGAACCGCCAAAGCAGATAGAGAGATCGCCTTAGAAATGCGCATGGACGCGAAATCACAGGCCGAAAATCTGATGATTGTGGACCTTTTGCGAAATGATCTCTCGCGCCTTAGCCGGCCCGGTAGCGTTTCCGTGCCTTCACTCTTTTCGATTGAGACATTCCCGACATTACACCAAATGACGTCGCAAATCACAAGCGAGTTAAAATCTGGCGTCATTTTGGAAGAGATATTCCGCGCTCTTTTTCCCTGCGGTTCAGTTACGGGAGCCCCGAAAATCCGGGCGATGGAAATTATTGAGGACCTAGAAGAGACGCCGCGCGGGGCCTATTGCGGGGCCATGGGATATATCGATCCTGACGGGTCTGCTTGTTTTAATGTCGGGATTAGAACATTGAGCCTAGAAGACGGGACGTGTCATTACGGTATTGGCAGCGGGGTCGTGCTTGATAGTGACGGCGCTGACGAGTACAGGGAATGTCTTTTGAAAGCAGATATATTACACCCCTTACCACCGCGCTTAATCGAGACATTTAAATGGGAGGTTCAAAACGGCTTCATCCATCTAGACGCGCATATTGCACGCCTAAAAAAATCCGCCCGCAAGCTCTCTTATACGTTCAACCAGCGCAAAATAAGGCAGCGATTAGATCGCGCCGTCCAAGACATAAAGACCGATCAACATGTCCGCCTCAGCCTGACAAAATCCGGAGATATCAATATCACGCTCAAGGATTTCATCTCCTTTAAGTCAGAAATAAAGGTTATCATCTCAGCCCAGCCTTTATCTGAAATATATCAGCACAGCGCTGACAAAATCTCGGCAAGAGATTTTTACGCCGGAGAACTGGCCCGTCTTAAAAAGCATTACGAGGTCGATGAGGTTATATTCACAAACCCGGACGGAGATTTATGTGAAGGGGCTTTTACCAATCTGTTTTTGGAAAATAACGGGCAGATTTACACGCCCCATATAAAAGCGGGGCTTTTGCCCGGCATATTACGGGCCAAGCTGATCAAAACAGGCAAGGCCGTAGAAAAACCCTTAACGCTGGATGATCTCTATAGCGCAGACCGCCTATTTATGGGCAATTCTATGCGCGGGCTCATGCCAGCTAATCTTATCCGAAAAACACCCGCTTAGTTCGGGCTAATGTCCCAGGCTTTTACCTGGAAACTTATAGCAAGCTACTTCACGCCCGTAGACCCAAACCCCCCAGCCCCGCGTGCCGTTTCTGAAAGTTCGGACACGGTTTCAAATTCAGGCTGCGTAATAGGCGCAATCACCATTTGGGCAATGCGCTCCCCTCGGTTTATCGTAAATGGCGTATCACCGTGATTAATTAAAAGGACTTTCACCTCCCCGCGGTAATCGGCATCAATCGTGCCGGGTGTGTTCAGACATGTCACCCCGTGCTTATAGGCCAGACCGGAACGCGGGCGAATTTGCGCCTCATATCCCGCTGGTAACGCCATCGCAAATCCTGTCGGGACAAGTGCGCGCGCGCCCGGAGCCAAGATCATTGAACGCTCTGCAGATACAGCGGCGCGAAGATCAGCCCCCGCAGCCAGAACCGTTTCATATTTGGGGAGTTCTAAGTCCCCGAAATGTTCCAGTTTTTTTATCTCAATGCTTAAACTCATATCAACATCCCATGCTCGTCAGCTACACTGACCAAAACTATCCATTCAGGCTTTTCGCTATTTTTTGCGCAAGGCGTTTGGCCGAATCCGTCTTAGACAAGCGCGGCCATATATCCGGCTTATGGTTTTTTGTGCTATCTGTAACCACAATCATACTATTATGGTCCCCACCCATCACATCACCCGAGACATCATTAGCCACAATCCAGTCGCAATTTTTACGCGCGAGCTTAGCTTTGGCATGATCAATCACATCATCCGTCTCAGCCGCAAACCCGATCACCAGTTCAGGACGTTTTTTATGCGCGCAGATCGTTTTTAAAATATCGGGGTTTTCTTCCAGCTCAAGCGGGGCGCTGCCCTTTGCGGTCTTTTTGATTTTGCCCTTACTGGTCTTAGCAGGTCGCCAGTCAGCCACAGCTGCGACCGAGACAAATATATCTGCTGGCAGGGCCGCCTCGCAAGCCTTTAGCATATCACGGGCGGTTTCCACGGCTATTGTTTTTACGGTTTCAGGCGGGGTTATGGCAACGGGCCCAGACACCAAAGTCACACGCGCCCCGAGTGAAGCCAGCTCCGCCGCGATGGCATAGCCCTGCTTACCCGAGCTATGATTTGAGAGATAGCGTACAGGGTCAATCGGCTCGCGCGTCGGGCCAGAGGTGACCAAGGCATGCTTGCCCGCAAGCGGTTTAAGCCCGCGCAGCCCGTCAAGCGTGGTATCGCCTGCCAATATTTTTTCTATAGCTTGCGCTATCACTTCCGGCTCGCTCATGCGGCCTTCGCCAAATTCCCCGCAAGCCATATCCCCCGCATCCGGGCCAATAAACAAAGCCCCGTCATTTTTCAAAACACTTATATTGCGCTGCGTGGCCGAGGCTTCCCACATGCGTACATTCATAGCCGGCACAAATAAAACGCGCTTATCTGTGGCCAGTAATGTCGTCGTGGCAAGATCATTAGCAATACCGTGTGCGGCCTTTGCTATGATGTCAGCTGTTGCGGGTGCAACAACAACCAAATCAGCCGAGCGTGACAGCTCTATATGGCCCATTTCGGCCTCATCAGTTAAGTCCCAGAGATCGGAATAAACTTTATCGCCCGATAAGGCCCCCGCAGATAAAGGTGTTACAAATTCTGCCCCGCCGCGTGTAAGGATAACCCGCGTGGCAATACCGCGCTTTGCCAGTAGCCTGATCAAGAACAGTGATTTATAAGCCGCTATCCCGCCGCTTATGATCAAAAGTATGCGTTTATCCTGACCCATCTTCCCAGCTCATATTCCTTGACCCGCCCTCGCGCCTAAATCGCTATTTGGGCAACCGCCCATACGCCGCTTAAAGCCAATGCCGCGCCCAGTCCAGCCCAGGCCGCACTTTTCCATTTCGTGGGAGCGGCCTTTGATGAGGTCCCCTGTAAACTTGAGCGGGATAAATCTACATCCCCGTCAACCCAGGCTTTGGCAAGGGCGGCGATATTTTCTGTCGCGTCAGGTAAACCTTCCAAAGTCCGCCGGGCACGCTCCACCGCGTCCAAAAGATCATTGACCCGTCCCTCAATGCCCAATTCACGCCGCATGGAGGCTTCCACGATCGGACGGCTAATTTCCCACATATCGAAATTTGGATCTAGGCGTCGACACACCCCTTCGGTTTGCATCATGGTTTTTTGTAACATGATCAATTGAGGCTGCATTTGCATGTCGAAAATATCGGTGATTTCAAATAATTGCAAAAGCACTTTTGTCATGGCGACATTTTCAGCTGATTTGCCGAAGATAGGCTCGCCAACACTCCGCAGGGCGGAGGCGAAATCCTCGATAGAATGATTGGGGGGTACATAACCCGCCTCGAAATGAATTTCGGCAATACGCCGATAATCCCGGCGCAAAAACCCGAATAATATCTCGGCATGAAAACGCTGCTCTTCTGGTGAAAGGCGTCCCAAAATACCAAAATCAATCAGCCATAATTCCCCGTCCGGGGCCACAATCATATTGCCTTCATGCATATCGGCATGAAAGACGCCGTAATCAAAGGCACAGGCCAGAAAGCTCTGCATTACCTTCTGGGCTATATCTTTCGGGTCATAAGCCGGATCGGTTAAAATCGCCGGATCACTCACGGCCATACCGTCAATCCAGTCCGTGACTAATATATTCTTGCTGCCAAGCTCCCAGTAAATTTCAGGAACGCGGTAAAGGCCCGTCTCTTTGGCTGGCTCTGATAGCTCGCTGGCCGCAGCAGCCTCAAGGCGCAAATCCAGCTCTAACATCACCGCGCGTTCTGCCGTTGAGACAAATTTCTTAGGCCCTAATCTGCGGCTATCTGGGATAAAAAATTCGGCCAGTCCAGCGACCATAGCCAGAACATCCATATCCTTGCGCATACGCTTTTGGATATTGGGGCGTAAAATTTTCACGGCAACAGTTTCGCCCGTTTTCAAAACTCCTTTATGGACTTGCGCGACAGACGCCGCTGCGACAGGTTCACTGAGGGATTGTAAATGACCACTCCACGGCACACCCCATGCCTGCTCGAGCATGTCCTCAGCTTTTGACTGAGCAAATGAAGGGACTTTATCCTTGAGGCGCGAAAGCCCTTTAACAAAATCGGCATCAAGCATATCGCCGCGGGTCGATAATATCTGGCCAAATTTAATATAGGCTGGCCCTAAAGCTTCTAGAGCTGTTGCAAAACGCTCACCGGGATTTTTGGCCCGACCTCTAATAGCAAAAATGCGGGACACTCCCCCCAATGCACGTACAGGAAATGGCACAGCCGCCCCGTATTCTTTCGGGATGAGCGCGTCATGGCGCACCAGAACCCAGCCCGTGCGCAGCATGCGTAGAAATGTCATCACCTTGGACGTCATAAATCGCTTATAGACGCTCCTAGATTAAAGATATACGAAAAAGCGCGTAAACTCTCCTTATAGAGAGCTATTAGCCAAGACAGCTCATAGGGTCGACACTGTCTAGTCCCAAGGCTGTTCCCACGGCTTCGTAAGTCAATTTACCTTGGCACACATTTAAGCCATGTCTAAGGTGCGGATCGGCCTTTAGCGCGGCTTTCCAGCCAAGTCGGGCAATGTTTTTAGCATGGTATAATGTCGCTGCATTCAATGCATAGGTCGAGGTGCGCGCTACGGCGCCGGGCATATTGGCCACACAATAATGAACAACACCGTCAATGATGTAGGTCGGATCATCATGTGTTGTGGGCTTAGAGGTTTCAAAACACCCGCCTTGGTCGATTGCCACATCAACAAGAACCGAGCCATCCATCATAGTGGGTAGCATGTCGCGTGTTATTAATTTGGGGGCCGCTGCGCCCGGTATTAAAACCGCACCAACAATCATATCTGCCGTTTTAACAATTTCCGATAAGACGCTTGGGGTTGAACGTACGACTTTGGCCTGCCCGCCAAAATGATAGGACAAACGCTCCATGACCAGATTGCTCCGCTCCAAGATCGTCACATCGGCTTGCATACCGACCGCCATTTGCGCAGCATTAAAACCGACATCACCGCCGCCGATAATGACGACCTTTGCAGGGGCCACACCCGGCACGCCGCCTAAGAGCACGCCGCGCCCGCCGCTTTCCTTTTGCAAGGCTTTCGCCCCGACCTGAATGGCCAAACGACCAGCCACCTGACTCATCGGCTTAAGCAAAGGTAGATCGCCTTGCGCATCTGTTACGGTTTCATAGGCAATACACACCGCGCCTGATTTTATCAGATCACGGGTTTGTTCAGGATCGGGGGCCAAATGCAAATAAGTATATAATATTTGATCCGGGCGCAGCATGGCGCGCTCACCCTCTTGAGGTTCCTTGACCTTGATAATCATGTCGGCCTTGGCAAAAACTTCCGAAGCCGTCTCTACAATTTTCGCACCCGCTGCACGATAGGCCTCATCAGAAGCTCCGATACCAGCCCCGGCACCCGTTTCGACCATAAGCTCTTGGCCTGATTGCACCAGTTCGGCCACGCCTTCAGGCGTTAGACCCACGCGGTATTCGTGGTTCTTAATTTCTTTAGGGACACCAATAAGCATAACAGACCTCGCAATATGTTCGTTTCATTGCTAGATCATTTTAGATTGGAGATATTTCGAAAATTTATTGCTGATAACAATATAATAGAATATATTTCATATATAACGGATATAATCGAGAATATTTTCTATGATTGACAATATTGATAAAAAAATACTTAGTTTTCTACAAACGAATTGCAGACGACCGATTTCTGAAATGGCTCAAGAAGTCGGCCTGTCTTTATCGTCCTGTCATCGCCGTATCGGTATTTTAGAAGATAAGGGCATTATTACACATTATAGCGCCCGCTTGGACGGCGAAGCTTTAGGCTATCAACTGACTTTTTATGTCGAAATTTCTCTTGATAGCCAATCTGATGCGGCTCTCGCCAAATTTGAAAATGCCGCCTTAAAATGCCCGGAAGTTCTAGAGTGCCACCTTATGACAGGCTCATCAGACTATCTTATCAAAATCGCCGCCCCGAACACGCAGGACTATGAGCGTATCTATAGGCGCACAATTGCAGCCCTGCCTCACGTCAATCGTATCCAGTCCTCATTGGTGATGAAAACCATCAAACGCTGGAATGGTTATCCCCCCGCTTTAAAGGCCTTAACCCCGCATTAAGCTCCTAAAAAAGGCAAAATGCAGATTTTGACTTGAAATCCACCAAAAAATAAAAATCTAAATTTTTCAAACTGATTCTATGCAGAGCGATTATTTTCATGCTAGGAGTTCGCCCTTATTGTGAAAAACATCCAAATGGATAAAAAAATGACCAAATGGACCCCGTCAAGCTGGCGAAGCAAACCACATAAACATATTCCGACTGATTATCCGGATATGGCTCATCTCGCAGAGGTCGAGACAACACTCAAAGGTTTTCCGCCACTTGTCTTTGCAGGTGAAGCCCGTAAGCTTAAAGCCAGACTGGCCAAAGTTGCCAATGGGGAGGCTTTCCTCTTGCAAGGCGGGGATTGCGCCGAGAGCTTTAAGGAGTTCCATCCGGACAATTTAAGAGACATGTTCCGCGTCATGATGCAAATGGCTGTTGTGCTCACTTACGGCGCTGGACAACCTGTTGTGAAGGTCGGGCGTATTGCCGGACAATTTGGCAAGCCGCGTTCATCGCCTGTAGAGGAGCGTGACGGCATCACCCTGCCGAGCTACCGTGGCGATAATATTAACGGTATGGAGTTCACACCTGAATCCCGCATGCCTGATCCGAAACGCTTGCTAAAGGCCTATGGACAATCTGCCTCAACGCTTAACCTATTGCGGGCTTTCTCGACGGGGGGTTATGCCAATCTCCGCAATATCCATAAATGGACTTTGGGATTTGTTGACGGCTCAGAGCAGACAAAAAAATACAAAGCCCTCTGTGAGAAAATATCTGACGCCATGGATTTCATGGCCGCATGTGGTGTCACACCTGACAGTACGCCGCAAATGGCCGCCACAGATTATTACACCTCCCATGAGGCTTTATTGCTGGGTTATGAAGAAGCCATGACCCGCATCGATAGTACGACGGGTCGCTGGTATGACACATCTGCCCATCTGTTATGGATTGGCAACCGCACACGTCAGCTTGACCATGCCCATGTCGAATTTATGCGCGGGATTGAAAATCCGATAGCCATGAAAGTAGGCGTCGGTCTTGAAGGTGACGAGCTGATGAAAATTTTGGATGTTTTAAATCCAGAAAATGAGGCCGGTAAAATTACGCTTATTGCCCGTTACGGGCATGACAAAGTGTCTGAGCATTTACCCAGTCTCGCGCGGGCAGTTAAAAAAGCGGGACGCTCTGTAGTCTGGTCTTGTGACCCCATGCACGGCAATACGATTAAAACGGAAAGCGGATATAAGACCCGCCCTGTTGATAATATCTTATCCGAGGTTAAATCCTTTATGCGCATCTTACACTCTGAAGGCTGCTGGCCAGGCGGGGTGCATTTTGAAATGACAGGTCAAAACGTCACGGAATGTTTGGGCGGAACGGCCCAGATTGTGCGCGAGGAAGATTTATCGTCACGTTATCACACACATTGCGATCCGCGCTTAAACGCCAATCAGGCGCTAGAGCTGGCCTTTATGATTGCTGAGGAACTTGGCACTTACCGTAAGGAAGACAAGCATAAGATAGCCGTCTAGGCAGATTTCAAGCGCTAGTCGCTTGAGAGTTTGGAAAAGGTGAGGTGATCTTCCCATTTCCCGTTTATTTTCAAATAGCCGCGGGCGAGACCTTCATGCTCATAGCCCGCAGCCTCAAGCACTTTAATCGAGGCCATATTATCAGGCTTAACGGCGGCTTCGACCCGGTGAAGCCCCAATGTCTCAAAACAGAATTGTGTCGCCGTTCTGACAGAAGCCCGGGCAAAGCCCTGACGTGTATAGGCTTGGCCTATCCAATAACCTAGTCTTGCTGTTTGGGCCGGACCGCGTTCCACGCGCGTAATATTACAGGCCCCGATCAAACGGTTATCCCCATCGCGAAAAACGTAAAAAGGATAGCCCTCTTCGGCAAGAATTATGGCTTTAAACCGTGCTAGCTTGGCCCGGTAAGCAGACCGAGTCAGGTGACGTTCATTCCATTCCGGCTCCCACGGTACAAGATGGTCACGGTTTTCCCGCCGCAAGGCCACCCAGTCCTCATAATCCGCCCACAGGGGATGGCGCAGTTTCACCCCCCCACCCATTGCCGAGCCGTAAAGTTTTGACGGAATTGAAAGCTTGCGACGGATCATGACGCGCCCCCCAAACCCAGCCGTCCCGCACGCCTGTGCAGCAAAATATAAAAGATCAGTAAGACAAGTGCGAGGCCGTACCATGTCAGCATATAGTCAAAATGATTATTGCGAATATTTGGACGTTTAATCTCTAGCTCACTTGCTTGCGTAACGCCTGGTTCAATATCAATATAATAGCGCGTTTCTACACCGCCGCCCGACAATTCACCCCAATCATTTTCCCTGTTTGCCAATGGATTAAATCCAAACCACCTATTCGTCTCAGGCGTGCTTTTGACTTGGCCGCGCGTTTTCTTGCGTGCGAGCCGCACATAGCCGGCAATTTGTGTTTTGCTATTTTGGCGCACAAGACCCTCAGATTTTTCAGTATCAGAAATAGGCGCAAAAGCTGCAAAAAGACGCGTGCCGCTATTTGAGCCTATCAAAGTAAAAGGCCGCCATAACAGTTTTTGCTTTGTCGGCGTAAAGACATAAAAAACACGGTCACCCACTTGCGTATATAGCGTAGCCTCGACCCGTCTGAAATCTATGGGTGCCTCATTATCAAGCGCACTACCTATCTGGGAAATAGACGTAAACGGGGCGGCGTTAACGGCGGTTTCCACGTCTTCTAAGAGTTGCGTCTTCCATTGCAGACGGTGATATTGCCATGTCCCAAGGCTTAACAATATCGCCAGACCAATAAGGGTGAAAATCGTCAGGCCTAAAAAGGGTTTAAAATATAAACGCATATATTGGACTTATAAAGCCAAGTGATCAAAAAGGGCCAGTAAAATGACAAACACCGACCCAAAAGGATCGGTGCGAAAAAAGACTGCGCCCATTTTGTCTTGGTGCCAATATTGCGATTACTGGAAAATCACATAGACAAAGGCAAACAGGAAGAGCCAGACCACATCGACGAAATGCCAATACCACGCCGCGGCCTCTAGTCCGAAATGCTTATCTTGCTTTAGCCCGCCGCGCATGAGGCGCGCCCAACACACAAAGAGGAATATCGTTCCGATCAAAACGTGTAAGCCGTGAAATCCGGTCGCGAGGAAAAAGGATGATCCGTAAACATTAGTCGAAAGCCAGAAAGACCCGCCCGCACCGTCAACACCGCGGTGAGCGAAAGCTTCAATATATTCAATGGCCTGAAGCGCGGTAAAGGCAACACCCAAGACGACAGTTAGGAATAGTCCCCATTTCGCGCCTTTACGGTCATTATGAACAAGAGCGTGATGCGCCCATGTCACCGTTGTGCCTGACAGCAATAAGATCAGCGTATTATAAAGCGGTAAGTGCCAAGGATTGATCGTTTCAATACTCGGCGGAGGCCAGCTCGCATAACCTGCGGCATTTTCCGTAATATCAGGATTCCACTTCGCACGGACTTTATGGAAGAGTCCAACCTCGAAGAACATCCAGAACCAGCCAACAAAGAACATGGCTTCTTGCATGATAAACATGATCATGCCGTAGCGCAGACCAATATCCACAACAGGTGTGTGATCACCGCCTTCAGATTCTCTGGCAACATCACGCCACCAGCCATACATAACAATCGCGGCCAATATGGACCCGATCAGCAGGATAATCCATCCGCCTGACGCGCCCTCGCGGCCTTGCAAGCTATCTAAGCCGCGCGCGAATAAAAATTCCATAAACGGACTATCGCCCGTACGTTCCACAATACCGGCGAAAAACGTCACCATGCCGACACCCCATATCAGGCAGGCAACGCCCGATAGAAACGGCCACGGGCTGGGCGGTATTAAGTGATAGTCATGTTCAACAGCGTGTCCTGCCATAATGTTCCTCCGCAATAACAAAGCGGTTAAATTTTGACTGCTATAGCCAAGCCTGAGCCTGACTGCAACCAGTCCTCAATCAGTTTATAGCCTCGCGGCTTTGCGCCGCACTCTGCTTGGTGACAGAACTCGGCTCGGTTTCAAAAAAAGTGTAAGATAAGGTAATATCTTTAATGTCGTCCAAGCGTTTTTCGTCTTCAATCTGAGAATCAATATGAAACAAGACGGGAAATGACATTGTCTGTCCCGCTTGTAGCGTTTGCTCGGTAAAACAAAAACACTCGGTTTTAATAAAGTAAGGCCCCGCCTTTATCGGCGTGACGTTAAATGTCGCTGTGCCTGTCACAGCACGGTTAGAGGTATTCGTCACCGTATAATAGGCCAGATTGGAACGCCCAACATTCACATCAACGGAGCGCACATCCGGTTTGAAATCCCACGGCAATCCGCCAGATACATTGGAATCAAAGGCAATGGTGATCACACGGTCCAAGACCTCGCTTGTATTCGTTTGAGCTGTGCGTGTCGTGCCGCCATAACCCGTAATTTTACAAAACGTATCGTAAAGCGGCTTTGAGGCAAAACCCAATGCCAGCATAGCTAGTGCGGCGAGAACCAACATCCGCAAAGTCAGCTTATTACGACGCTCCCCGTCATGCTGCGTGTTATCTGCCAATAATTGCGTCATTGCCCAATGCCCCGAGAGATCATGGTCAGAAACACAAAGACGATAAAGGCGACTAAGGCCAAAGCAATCGCAATATTACGCGACCGACGCGCCGCGAGCTCATCATCCGTGGGAAGTCTAAATTCTGTCGGCTTATCCCTATACTCAGCCATTATAGCGCACCGGGTAAGAAAGAGAGTAAAAGACTTTCGATTGCGAGAACACCGAAAATGGCAAAGAGGTAAATAATCGAAAATGCGAAAAGATTACGCGCGGCGCGGTCACCGGATTTCACCGCATAAAGCGAGGCCTCATTTGAGGCATCCGCCTGTTCGCCTGCCCGCGAGCGCCATACTTTGAAGGCCATGGCGATAAAGGCCAAGTTCAAACCAATAGAGACGGCCGCAAATAATGTTCCACCAAGCCCGGTGAAAATCGGCGCAATCGCGATAGCCGCCAGCAGTAAAGCATAAAGGAAGATTTGTAAGCGCGTCGAAGCAGCACCTTTAACATTTGGCATCATCGGGATGCCCACGCGCTCATAATCGCCAGTTTTATAAAGGGCCAGCGCCCAGAAATGCGGCGGCGTCCAGATAAAAATAATCATGAATAATAAAACCGCATTTAATGTGATATCACCTGTCACGGCAGCCCAGCCTATCATGGGAGGAAAAGCACCTGCCGCCCCGCCAATAACGATATTTTGCGGTGTGCGCCGCTTGAGCCAAATCGTGTAAATAACGAGATAGAAAAAGATGGTAAAAGCCAAGAGGCCCGCTGCAACCCAATTCGTCGCCAGTGCAAGTGACCAAACAGAGATCGCGCCGATGATAGCGCCAAAGCCAAGCGCATTGCGCGGGTTCATTTTTTGCTGGGGCAAAGGCCGTTTTTGCGTCCGCGACATGAGGGCATCAATATCCGCATCATACCACATATTAAGCGCCCCAGACGCCCCTGCCCCTGCTGCGATACAGATAATGGCGGCAAATGCACTCCACAGATTGATCTGTCCGGGGGCCGCTATGAGGCCCGCCCATGCCGTGAACACAACCAGCGCCATAACGCGGGGCTTCATTAAAGCAAAATAATCAGAGGGTTTCGCCAAGGATAAGCCACTACCCGCGACACTGCCCGAACCCGTACGGCTCGTTGCGCCAACGGATAAGGCCGCGCGCGTTTCCGGCGTGGCCCCTCCCAGCTTATTGTAAAGTGTTTGGCTCACCTTATTCCTTAATGTCCTGCATCATCGCTAATGCGCGGAAGCGTATTAAATTGGTGGAAAGGCGGCGGTGAAGACAATGTCCATTCCAATGTCGTTGCCCCTTCTCCCCAATAATTATCCGCAGCTGGACGACGGCGAAGGAACGCCTCGATCAGCATGACAAAGAAGAAGGCCGTACCAACTAGTGTCACCAAAGCCCCCATGGAAGAGATCTTGTTAAAGTAAGCAAACTCGACCGGATAATCCACATAACGACGCGGCATGCCTTGCATTCCAAGGAAATGCTGCGGGAAGAAGATCAGGTTAACACCGATAAAGAAGAACCAGAAATGTAGGGCCGCAAGGAATTTATTATACATATAGCCCGACATTTTACCGAACCAGTAATAGAAGCCGCAGAAAATACCAAAGACAGCGCCCATAGACAGCACGTAATGGAAATGCGC
>CAZNCJ010000032.1:0-25155 GCA_964571595.1 uncultured Caulobacterales bacterium
ATGGATATTGTGGTGCAAACAAGCGCCAAAACTGATGAAGAAGCCAAAGCACTATTGGCTGAATTCGGGTTCCCGTTTCCAAAGTCCAGCTAGGACGGAAACGACATCCGGATTAACGCAATAGGCAAAGCGGGCCGGCTGCTAAGGCAGGCCCTGCACAAAGGAGAAAATGAATGGCTAAAGTAAGTGCGACAGAGCGTAATCTGAAGCGACAGAGATTAGTAGCAAAATATGCTGCTAAGCGGGCGCTGCTGAAAGATATTGCGCGCAATAAAGATTTGCCCGTTGAAGAGCGTTTTGCTGCCCAGCTTAAGCTGGCCGAACTTCCACGTAATTCAGCGCCTAACCGCGTAAGAAATCGCTGTCAGGTTACGGGTCGTCCGCGCGGTTATTACCGTAAGATGAAAATGTCACGTATTGCCTTGCGTGAACTCGGTAGTCAGGGACTTGTGCCCGGTCTTGTAAAGTCAAGCTGGTAGGGAGAAAGATATGTCTTTTAGTGATCCCCTCGGTGATATGCTGACACGGATTCGTAATGCGATTATGCGTTCACGTTCCCAAGTTGTAACACCAGCCTCGAACCTTCGCGGTCGTGTTCTGGATGTTTTGGCCGAAGAAGGCTATATTCGCGGCTATTCCGAAGTTAAAAAGGACGGTTTCCGGGCTTTTGAAATCGAGCTGAAATATTTTGAAGGCGAAGCCGTTATTCGCGACATTAAGCGTGTCTCAAAGCCGGGTCGTCGTGTTTATTCTTCTGTGAAAAGCATTCCTCAAATCCGTAATGGTCTGGGAATTTCAATTCTCTCAACACCCAAAGGTGTGATGAGTGACCATGCAGCGCGCGAACAAAATGTTGGCGGCGAAATTCTTTGTCAGGTATCGTAATGTCACGTATCGGAAAACAACCTATTACCATTCCGTCAGGCGTTACGCTGACGCAAAATGGTCAAGCCGTCACGGTTAAAGGCCCAAAGGGCGAGCTGTCCTTTACCTTGCCTGATATTATTAGCGGCGCTTTGGAAGGCGATAGCTTTACGCTTACACCGCAAAGTGAAGACAAGCTCGGTAAATCAATGTGGGGCATGTCCCGCACAATGATCGCCAATCTGATCGAAGGCGTAACAAACGGCTATAAAAAGGATCTTGAACTTCGCGGCGTGGGTTACCGGGCGGCGATGAAGGGGTCTATGCTGTCCTTACAGCTGGGTTATTCACATGATGTTGAATTTACCCCGCCCGAAGGCATTTCAATTGCTGTTGGCAAACCAACCGAAATCAGTATTTCAGGTATTGATAAGCAAAAAGTCGGTCAGGTGGCTGCAAAGATCCGCTCATTTAGAAAGCCAGAGCCATATAAAGGCAAGGGTGTACGCTATGTCGGCGAATATGTCCGCTCTAAAGAAGGTAAGAAGAAGTAATCATGAAATCGGCACGCAAAAATATGCAACGTCGCGCACAACGCGTGCGTCGTCGTTTAAAGAAAAACGCAAATGGTCGTCCTCGCTTATCTGTTTACCGGAGTTCCAAGAACATTTCGGCCCAGATCATTGACGATAATAGTGGTGTAACATTGGCATCTGCTTCGACTTTGGAAGATAAAAAAGCCAAAGGCTCTGACGTAGCAGCGGCGGAACGTATCGGCAAATTAATCGCCGAGCGCGCAGGAAAAGCAAAAGTGGGTGATGTGGTTTTTGATCGCGGCGCCTATCTTTATCATGGCCGGGTTAAGGCCTTGGCAGAAGCAGCACGCGCTGCTGGCTTGAAGTTTTAGGAGGTCTTATGGCACGTCGTGAAGATAATAACCGTCGGGACCGCGAAGAGGACAATGAATTTGTTGATCGTCTGGTTCACATCAACCGTGTTGCGAAAACCGTTAAAGGTGGCCGTAATATGAGTTTTGCCGCCCTTGTTGTGGTCGGTGATGAAAAAGGTCGTGTTGGCTTTGGTAAGGGTAAGGCCCGCGAGGTTCCAGAAGCTATTCGTAAGGCCACAGAAGAGGCCAAGCGGACAATGATCCGTGTGCCGCTACGCGAGGGCCGTACACTTCACCATGACCTTAGAGGTCGCCACGGTGCTGGTAAGGTGATCTTACGGGCAGCCCCTCCAGGTACAGGTGTTATTGCCGGTGGTCCAATGCGGGCCGTGCTGGAATGTCTTGGTGTTCAGGATGTTGTGGGCAAGTCACTGGGAACGTCTAATCCATATAATATGGTACGGGCGACATTTGACGGTCTAAAGAGAATGGAAAGCCCGCGCATGATTGCCTCTAAACGGGGTAAGAAAGTCGGGGATATTGTCGGACGTCGTAATGACGGTGCCGGATCACCCGAAGCGCTTGAAGCTTAATCAGCAAGAAAGTTAGTCATGGCTAAGAAACCAACATTGAAAGTACGACAAACAGGCTCAGCCATTCGTCGTAAGCCGGATCAGCGCCAGACTTTGGTCGGGCTAGGTCTGGGTAAAATCGGTCGTGTGCGCGAACTTGAAGATACGCCCTCTGTTCGAGGTATGATCAATAAAGTCAAACATATGGTAGAAATAATCGAAGAGTAGTCCGTCACATTTCGAGATGGAAACCTCCTTTGGAGTAAGTAAAATGCGTTTAAATGAATTAAGTGATAATCCGGGTGCTACAAAGCCACGCTTGCGTGTTGGCCGCGGTATCGGCTCTGGTAAGGGTAAAACTGGCGGACGCGGTGTTAAAGGTCAGAAGTCACGCTCAGGTGTGGCGATTAAAGGCTTTGAAGGCGGTCAGATGCCAATTCATATGCGCTTGCCAAAGCGGGGCTTTAACAAGCCTAATCGCAAACGCTGGGAAGAGCTATCTATTGCCAAGCTCAACCGCGCGATTGAATCAGGTAAGATCGATAGTAAAAAAGATTATGACGCCGCCGCTCTGGTAGAAGCGGGTGTTCTGCGCCGCGCGCGTGACGGTGTTCGCCTTATCGGTGTCGGTAAAGTCTCAAAGCCGGTTAAGTTGACGGTTTCAGGTGTAACACCCGGGGCGCAAAAATCAGTTGAAGACGCCAAAGGTTCTGTCACAGTTTTAGATGAGAGCGTGACCTACCGCGAAAAAGGTGTGAAAGCTGATAAGGCTGCTAAGCCGAAAAAAGCTGCACCAAAGAAAGCTGAAGCCCCTAAAGCCAAAGCTGAGCCTAAAAAGGCCGCCGCGCCTAAAAAGGCAGCTCCTAAAAAGGCTGAAAAATCTGATGAGGCCGAAGGCTCTGAATATCTCACAGTGACACGCAAATATGATGCGGATGCTGATGAGGCTATCGTGACAAAGATTGAAAAATATCTCGGCGCATCCTTGAAAAACCGCGATGCGAAATATGTCGCTTGTTCTGATGAGACAGAGCTAGAGACAATCGCAAAAGGTTTCATGAAGAAGAAACTTGAAATTGCGGATAAATCTGAAGCCATGGAAAAGATCAAAGCCGTTTGTACGACAATGAAGCCAACACGTATGAAAAATCGTGTGACTTTCTATTATCTTTTGGCGAAAAACGAAGGTAAGTTGTCAGTATTCTAGGCGCGGCCTTTAAATTGAACTCTTGATCGCTTATATGAGATCAATAAGTTTGTAATATACGGGACTATTATGGCCTCAGCGTCTGAACAATTAGCGTCGAATATGAGCCTTGGAGCTTTCTCCAAGGCTAAAGATCTTCAATCACGTTTATTGTTTACGCTCATGGTGCTTGTCGTTTACCGCATCGGGACATTTGTGCCGGTTCCCGGCATGGATATGGCGGCGTTTCAAACAGCTTTTGAATCGGGCGGCGGCGGTCTTTTAACACGCCTGAACATGTTTGCCGGCGGTGCCGTTGAACGTATGGCGATTTTCGCCCTCAATGTGATGCCCTATATCTCGGCCTCTATTATTATGACGCTGATGAAGGGCTCTATCCCTTCGCTCATACAGCTTGATAAAGAAGGTGAGCAGGGCCGTAAGCAAATCAATCAATATACGCGCTATCTGACCGTGTTTTTGGCCGCTTTTCAGGCTTACGGCATTGCCCGCGCCTTACAGGCTACGCCGGGTGCGGTGATTAATCCGGGTGCTTTCTTTGAAGCCAGTACAGTGATTACGCTTGTTGGCGGCACAATGTTCCTTATGTGGATAGGTGAGCAAGTCACCGCGCGGGGTGTCGGTAACGGGGTCTCCCTGATTATCTTTGCGGGTATTGTAGCCGAACTACCCAAAGCGATATTCCATTCTCTGAACTTACAGCGTACGGGCTCTATAGAAGCCTGGATGTTGATCGGTTTGATTATCCTGTTTGTGGCCTTGTCCGTTTTGATTGTCTTTGTTGAACGTGCCCAGCGACGCTTATTGGTACAATATCCCAAGCGCCAAATGGCAGGGGGTAAAACATTTGGCGGGGAAAGCTCTTTCATGCCGCTTAAGCTTAATACGGCTGGTGTCATCCCGCCTATTTTTGCCAGCTCTCTTTTATTGCTGCCAGCCACAGCGGGTCAGATCATGGCGACAGGTGACGGCGCGGGTGCCGGCTTTGTAAGAAATATGCTCGCCTATATCGGCTATGGTTCACCGCTTTATCTTTTCCTCTACGGCGTTCTGATTATCTTCTTTTGTTACTTCTATGTGCCTTATGTTTTTAAGCCGGATGACGTGGCCGATAATCTACGTAAAAATGGCGGCTTCCTGCCCGGCATCCGCCCGGGTGAGCGCACAGCCCAGCATCTCTCATATGTGCTCTCGCGCCTGACATTTATCGGCGCGATATATGTGGCCTTTGTCTGTGTGCTGCCCGAATATATTATTGCGCAAAACAAAGCCATTCCAGCCTCTGTCGCCATGTTGATCGGCGGTATGAGCCTCTTGATTATTGTCTCTGTAACACTTGATACGGTTGCGCAAATCCAGTCCCATCTTATCGCGCATCAATATGAAGGCTTGATCAAGAAGTCCCGTATGCGCAGACGTAAGAAATAGGGGCGGTTATGAATATTGTATTATTTGGACCTCCCGCAGCCGGTAAAGGCACTCAAGCCAAACATCTCGTCACCGAGCGTAAATATTTACAACTCTCAACGGGTGACATGTTACGCGCAGCGCGTGCCTCGGGCACAGAGCTTGGTAAGAAGGTCGCGGGCATTATGGACCGGGGCGATCTTGTCTCTGATGAAATCGTCATTGCTTTGATCGAGGAACAACTCGACGCAAATGCAGGTGCAGCCGGGTTTATCTTTGACGGCTTCCCGCGCACAGTCGCGCAGGCCGAAGCCCTAGACGCAACTTTGCAAAAGCGCGGCATGGAAGTGGATAAAGTTGTCCGCCTTCGTGTTGATGATGATGCGCTCATCGCGCGAATCACAAACCGTTTCAAAGAAGAAGGCCGTAAGGATGATAATCCAGAGAGCTTTAAAATTCGCCTTGGAAATTATAATGAGCAGACCGCACCCTTGCTGCCTTATTACTCTACGCAGGGCAAATTAACTGAAGTAGACGGTATGGCGGACATAGATAGCGTAGCTAAAGAGATTTCAGGGGTGATAGATAAGGGTTTGCAGGCAGATACGGCAAAAAAACCTTCATTTTGGAGCCGTATTTTTGGGAAGGCATAAACAAACGTCATTGCAGGTGTAAACATGCTTGACGTAATTAATAACAAGGTTATAAGACCCGCTTTCGCGGATGTTTTCAAGCTATCCGCCTCTTTGTCATGGAAGAATGCAAACAGGCAATTTGAAGCAAGGTTGACGGGAATATAGATTTAAGGAGGCCAGTGTGGCACGTATTGCGGGTGTAAACATTCCGACCAATAAGCGCGTAGAGATCGCGTTGACATATATACATGGTATTGGCCCAGCCAAATCCAAGTCAATATGTGAAACTGTAGGTATTTCACGGGAGCGTCGCGTACATGACCTCACTGATGCCGAGGTCTTGCAAGTTCGTGAAACTATTGATGCCAATCACCTTGTTGAAGGTGATCTGCGCCGCGAAGTTTCGCAAAATATCAAGCGCCTGATGGATATGGGTAATTATCGGGGTCTGCGTCATCGTCGCGGTCTGCCTGTGCGCGGCCAACGTACGCACACAAATGCCCGTACACGTAAAGGCCCGGCCAAGCCGATCGCCGGTAAGAAAAAGTAGGATAGGGTTATGGCAAAAGAACCAGGACGCGTTCGTCGCGCCGACCGGAAAAATATTACTTCCGGTGTGGCGCATGTGAACTCCACATTCAACAATACCATGATCACCATTGCCGATGCGCAAGGCAATACAATTGCATGGTGCAGTGCAGGGGCTATGGGCTTTAAAGGCTCACGTAAATCTACGCCCTATGCCGCTCAGGTTGCCGCAGAAGAAGCTGCCCGTAAGGCACAGGAACACGGCATGACAACATTGGAAGTCAATGTAAACGGACCGGGTTCCGGGCGTGAAAGCGCTGTGCGAGCTCTGCAAGCGACAGGCTTTACGATTACAACCATTCGCGACGTTACACCCATTCCCCATAATGGCTGTCGTCCACCTAAGCGCCGCCGGGTATAACCGTCGAGCTTATCCGTCCGGCTTTTGTTGGATGAAATTATTACGCATGTCGATAAAGGCATGCCTAGACCGTAAGAGGCAATATTGTGATTGAGAAAAATTGGCAAGAACTCATCCGTCCTATTAATCCTGAAATTGAGCCAGGTCGCGACCCGCTCCGTCAGGCTGTTGTGACGGCTGAGCCTTTAGAACGCGGATTTGGTATGACATTAGGTAATGCGCTACGCCGCGTTATGCTTTCGTCATTACAAGGTGCGGCTGTGACCGCCGTTCAAATCGACGGGATTGTACATGAGTTTACGTCTATTCCGGGCGTGCTCGAAGACGTCACGAACATTGTTCTAAATATTAAAGGCCTTGCTGTGCGTATGCACACTGAAGGCTCAAAGCGTCTGCTTTTGAAAAAGACAGGTGCAGGCCCTGTTACTGGTGCTGATATTGAAGAAACAGCCGATGTTGAAATCCTCAACCCTGATCATGTTATCTGTACAGCCGATGAGGGCGCGGATATTCGTATGGAGCTGACCGTTTCAACAGGTAAAGGCTATGTTCCGGCATCAGCCAGCCGTCCAGAAGATGCACCTATTGGTCTGATCTCTGTTGATGCGCTTTACTCACCTGTTAAGCGCGTGGCTTACCGTGTGGAAGATACACGCGAAGGCCAGGTTCTTGATTATGATAAGCTGATTATCGATATTGAAACAAACGGCGCTGTCACGCCCGAAGATGCTGTCGCGGTTGCTGCGCGTATCTTGCAAGACCAGTTTCAGGTCTTTGTTAACTTTGACGATCCTGAGGATAGTATTCGTCAGGACGATAAGCCAGAGCTTGACTTTAACCCGGCGCTTCTGCGTAAGGTTGACGAGCTTGAGCTGTCTGTCCGTTCAGCCAACTGCCTCAAGAACGACAATATTGTCTATATTGGTGATCTGATCCAGAAGTCAGAAGCTGAAATGCTACGCACACCAAACTTTGGACGCAAATCCTTGAACGAAATCAAGGAAGTGCTGGCCGCTATGGGACTACATCTTGGTATGGATGCCCCGAACTGGCCACCTGAAAACATTGAAGAACTTGCCAAGAAATATGACGACCATATCTAGGTCACATTACTAGAATAAGAGGATAACGCCATGCGCCACCGCATCGCCCATCGTAAATTAAACCGTACGGCCAGTCACCGTAAAGCTATGTTTGCCAATATGGCGTCTAGCCTGATCGAGCATGAGCAAATCGTGACGACTTTGCCAAAAGCCAAAGAGCTTCGCCCTTTCGTTGAGAAATTGGTGACATTGGCCAAAAAGGGCGATTTGAACTCGCGCCGTATCGCGATTGCCCGCACACGCAATCAAGAGCAGTCACGTAAGCTGTTCGAAGTTCTGGGCCCGCGTTATAAAGACCGTCAAGGCGGCTATATTCGTATTATGAAAGCTGGCTTTCGTTACGGTGATAATGCCCCAATGGCGGTTATCGAATTTGTGGATCGTGACGAAGCGGCCAAAGGCGCTGTTGATCATGCACGCAATGCAGAAAATGTAAGCGAGGACGCCTAGTCCATAAAGGACGGGGCTTTGCTGCCCTCATTTTAAGGTCATTGGCCCGCGCAAATCACCCGCCTTTCAAGGCGGGTTTTTTCTGGAAAAATATCGCACAATCCTGTTCTGCCTTTTTGGTGAATTTTTGGGCATTTTTAACGATCAATATAAATTGAAATATGAAATCGGGACTTTTTTTTAAAATTATTGTATAGGGGCGCTATGAGCCGGGATCCTGAAATTAAAACGACACCGCCAAGATTGATGCGCGCCATTAGAGCGGCCATGGCGGGTACAGAGTCCGTTCAGGAACGCCTTAATGACTTTGTCGCGGCTATCTCTAATTCTATGCGGGTTAAAGTGGCTTCGATTTACCTGCTCAGAGCAGGGGAAGAATTAGAGCTTTCTGCCACAAAGGGTCTTAAAAAATCAGCCGTTCATAAAACACGTATGAAACCCGGTGAAGGTCTTGTCGGGCATGTGGCCTTAACGGCCCGCCCTCTTAACCTTGCAGATGCGCCCTCGCATCCGCTTTTCTCTTATCGTCCGGAAACAGGGGAGGACCCGTTTAAGTCTTTCCTCGGGGTTCCGATATTACGTGGTGGGCGCACTCTGGGTGTCTTGGTTGTGCAAAGTGAAGAGGCCCGCGAATTTAACGAAGAAGAGGTTGAAGACCTGCTGACTGTGGCCATGGTGCTGGCTGAGATCATTGTCGATGATGAACGTATGGGCGGCTCTAAGGCTGCCTTGAAAGGGATTACCCTTAACCCCGTCAAGCCTGAAACGATTACCGGTAAAGCCTTCACAGACGGGCTAAGCGAAGGGCATGCCTATTTACATGTCCCCCATATCGCGCCGTCCAATCTTCTGGCTGAAAACATAGCGGTTGAAGAAATCAGGCTCGAGGAAGCGATAACAAAATTACGCGCTTCTGTTGACGCCTTAGTCAGCGGGAATGTCGCGACGATTTCGAAGGCCTCAAAAGATATATATGAGAGCTACCGCATGTTTGCCTATGACCGTAAATGGGTCGGGCGGCTGCGCGAGGCTGTGGCTTCGGGCCTAACATCGGAAGCGGCGGTTGAACGGGTTAGAAACGAACACCGCGCCCGTCTTAAAAAGATCAATGATCCTTACATACGCGCCCGCCTAAACGATCTTGAAGATCTCGCCAACCGGCTCTTGCGGGCCTTATCTGGCGAAACTCTCACACCGGGTAATAAAAATATCTCCAATGACGCCGTGATTTTCGCCCGTGATCTGGGGCCAGCTGAGTTGCTGGATTATGATAATGAAAAATTACGCGGGATTGTCCTCGAAGAGGGCACGATTTCCAGTCATACCTCGATCATTTGTCGGGCCTTGGGTATTCCGCTCATCGGGCGGGCGGAAGGCGTGCTTGATCTTATTGCAACGGGCGATCCTGTCTTGGTTGACGGTGAGCGTGGCATTGTTGAAATCAGACCTCTCCAAACGCAAGTTGCGAGTTTTCATCTGCGTATGAATATTCGCGGCGAACTTGCTAAGGCCTTTGAGGCGGTCAAGCATCTCCCCGCTAAAACCGTAGACGGGCAGCATATCTCATTGCAATTAAATGCGGGCTTATTAGTAGATTTACCCCAGCTGGATTTATTGGGCGCGGACGGTATTGGCCTGTTTAGAACCGAGTTTCAGTTCATGGTCTCAGAATTTATGCCAAAACTCAAAGAGCAGACAGAGCTGTACCGCCGTGCGATTGATGCGGCCGGGGATAGGCCTGTTACGTTTCGAACACTTGATCTGGGCGGGGATAAAATCCTGCCTTATATCGATCCTGTCCCAGAAGAAAATCCGGCGATTGGATGGCGCGCTATTCGTATCGCGCTCGATCGCCCTGGTCTTATGCGTTACCAACTGCGCGCCCTGATCGCGGCGGGGGCTGGCAAGCATTTAAGGGTCATGTTCCCCATGGTGACGACCATTGACGAATTTATTGCCGCCCGAGCCTTATGGGACCGTGAAATGGCACGTGCCACGAAAATGGGCCATGAAATGCCTAATAAGGTCGAGATCGGCGTTATGCTCGAAACACCTTCTCTGGCGTGGCAAATCAATGCCGTTTGTGACCACGCAGATTTTGTGTCTGTGGGGGCCAATGATCTGCTGCAATTTTTCTTTGCGGCTGACCGGGATAATATGCGGGTTGCGGACCGTTATGACCCGCTTCATCCTGCGGCTCTGTCGATTTTAAAATTTATCGCCGATGGGTGTAAGCGTAATAATACACCTGTATCGGTCTGCGGTGAAATTTCCGGACGCCCGCTAGAGGCGGCTTGTCTTGTGGCCTTAGGCTATCAGAACCTCTCCATGCCTGTAACAGGCATAGGCCCGGTCAAGCATATGTTATTAGCCCTAGATGCTGCGAAATTAACCGAGCTGATAATCCCGAATATTTCGATAGAAACGCGCCTGTCGACATTGCGCGATAAGGTCAATCAGTTCTGTTTTGATACGGGCGTACCGATCTAGCCGTCTTAACGCTGGCCTAGATTTAAGCCTGCCCGCTATGGGGTGAAAGCCTTTCAGGTTTTACCCCCAAGCTTTCCAGTGCTTTATTCCATTTCCCGTCCATATCCGTATCATATATCAAGGCTTCATCCGCCTCGACGATAAACCAAGCATTTTGCTGGATTTCCCTTTCAACCTGCCCACCCGACCAGCCGGAATAGCCAATAGCAAGCACGGCTTTTTGCGGGGCTTTATCCTTTATGACCAGACTTTCGAGAATATCTTTTGTGGCTGTTAAGCGTAGCGAGGTGCTTAAAATGAGGGAGCTTGTGGCGGTGTAATCCGGCGTGTGCAGCACAAAACCGCGATCAATATCCACTGGCCCGCCTTCCAGCACAGGCGAATTGGCGACTTGAACAGTGCCGTCAATGCCAATTTGTTCAAGCATATCGGCAAGATTAAGCGCGCCTTTTGTCTTATTGATCACCAAACCCATGGCGTGTTCTGCATTATGGTCGCACATATATATGACGGCTTTGGCAAAACGCGGATCTTTCATATCCGGCGCCGCAACCAATAGCTTGCCTTTGAGGGATAATGTCTGCGAATCATGCATGTATAAGAGATGGGCCGAAATTAGAAAACTATCAAGTAGCGGGATTATCAGGACTTGTATTTTTAGAAATTCGACCCATATTAGAAGGATATATCAGACACATAAAAGATGAGGACTTATGACGCTTAAAGTTGGAGACACATTACCTGCGGCTACTTTTACAACCATGACGGCTGACGGACCCGCGCCAATTACGACACAAGAATTATGCAGCGGTAAACGCGTTGCGCTTTTTGCTGTACCCGGTGCTTTTACGCCGACATGTTCGGCTAAACATTTGCCGAGTTTTAAAAACCGTGCGCAAGATTTTTCTGATCAGGGATTTGATAATATCGCCTGCCTGTCTGTGAATGATGTGTTTGTCATGGATGCTTGGGGCAAAGACCAAGGCGTGACATCTGAGATGCAAATGCTGGCCGATGGCAATGGCGCCTTTACCAAGGCGGTAGGTCTGGAGCTTGACGCGTCCGGCTTTGGTATGGGGACACGCTCACAGCGCTATGCAATGGTTGTTAATGACGGTGTTGTCGAAGCTATACATGTCGAAGAGGGCGGAGAGTTCCGCGTCTCATCTGCTGACTATGTTCTGGAGAACCTCTAGTCACTAATTTTAATTTTAAACCAAAGGGGTTACGCATATGGGTGTAGGTGAAATTTTACCAATTTTATTGGTTGTTTTAATTGTCGTTACTGTTTTCAAAACGGTTAAAGCCGTGCCGCAAGGTATGGAATATACGGTCGAACAATTTGGTAAATATGTGCGTACACTCAAACCGGGCTTGTCCTTCATTATCCCGTTTTTTGAATCTATCGGTTATAAAATGAATATGCGCGAGCGGGTGATTGATATCCCGTCTCAGGATGTGATTACCAAAGATAATGCGATGGTCACGGCAGACGCTGTTGTCTTTATTCAGGTGGTCGATGCCCGCATGGCTGCTTATGAGGTCAATAGCTTGGATAATGCCATTAAGAATCTCTGTCTGACGAATGTGCGTACGGTTGTGGGGTCTATGGATCTCGACGAAACCCTTTCTAAACGTGATGAGATTAATGCCAAGCTCCTAAATGTAATTGACCAAGCCACTGACCCATGGGGGACGAAAGTCACACGGATCGAGATTAAAGACCTCTCGCCGCCGGCTGATATTACGCAAGCCATGAACAAGCAGATGAAAGCTGAACGCGAAAAACGCGCGGATATTTTGATGGCTGAAGGCCAAAAGCAAAGCCAGATTCTCAAAGCCGAAGGTGAAAAAGAAGCGGCTGTGAGAGAGGCCGAGGGCCGTAAGGAAGCCGCCTTCCTTGATGCCGAGGCGCGTGAGCGCGAAGCCTTGGCTGAAGCCAAAGCCACAGAAATGGTAAGCACGGCCATTGCGCGCGGCGATGTGAATGCGGTGAATTATTTTGTCGCCCAAGAATATGTAAAAGCCTTTGGACAATTAGCCGCCTCTCCCAATCAAAAGACGGTTATTGTGCCGGCTGAATTATCATCACTCGCCGCAACAGTTGGCGGTTTAGGCGCTTTGCTGGAAGGCGGTAAAGGGTCAAGTCCAAAGAAGAAATAGGGGTATCACATGGAAGCCATCGCAAATCTTCTTGAGAGTATGACGGGTACAAAATGGATCATTTTGGCTGTCCTGCTTTTTATAGTCGAAGTGGTGACGGGGACGACTTATATTCTCTGGCCCGCAGTCGCAGCGATTATTGTTGGATTAATGGTGTATATTCTACCGCTTGGCTGGGAGATGCAATTCATTCTCTTTGTCTTGCTCTCGACGATTTTGTTATTTATCGGGCACACCCATATCAGACCTAAATTTAAAGGCGGCGCCCCTTCAGACCTGAATGACCGGGCGCGTTCCATGATCGGTATGCGTGTGCGCGCCATAGCCGATTTTGATACGGGGCTGGGCCGTGTACAAGTTGGAGACACACAATGGCGGGCCTTTATGGATGAAGGTAATGCCAAATCGGGCGATGAATTACGTGTCGTATCTGTGAAAGGTACAACGCTGACAGTTGTGCCGGTTTAAAAGGTGGGAAAGCTATCTGTTTAACGCGTTGCCCAACGCGCTTGGAGTTTCGTACCTACCTCGCCGCCTGACGTGCCTATGCCTGCGCCAAATGATCATCCAGCATCCCCGCGCGCGATGACATTAACGGCAAATCCTGTTTCATTTCCGAAATTGCCTATCCCGCCTGCGACCGCGAAGTTTTCGTGATTGCCCAGATACGCGTCTGGTAAAGCCAGGGCTATCGCAACACCGGACAAGGCTTGGTCAACCCCGTCAAGTTGATTGAGTATTACATTTTCAGCATTTGTTATCCGCGCGCTATTATTGGCGATGCCAAGTGTGTTGCTTGCCAGCAGTGCGGAATTGCTGGCGAGGGTCGTTGTATTGGCATTCACAGATGTGATTAAAGCGCCTCCGTCACTGGCCAGATTACCATTGATGTCTGTTGTTACAAAACCATGTACAGGGCCTTGCGCGGCTGTGGAGGCTGCTGATGTCACACCAGCTAGCGTAACAGTTTCAGTGGCCGTGCCTATAATAACCTGATTATTACGACTTGTTGCTGCATTCGCGCCTATAGCAGTAGAATTAGCATGCCCGGCACTTGATTGATGTCCTAATGCGGTTGAGGACGTACCGCTTGCTTGAGCCTCAAACCCTATGGCGCTGGCAAAAACGCCGGAGCTTACCGCTCTATTGCCAAACGCCGAAGATCGACCGCCTATGGCTTGGGCATTATTACCCGTCGCCGTTGATAAATCTCCGCTTGCAATAGATTGCGCGCCTAAGGCAGATGAACCGGCCCCGCTGGCTTGGGCCAAGCGCCCGGATGCTAGCGAGAAATCGCCGCTTGCGACAGCCTGATTACCAAGAGCAGTAGCGCTCTCGGCAGATGCGATGGAGTCTTGGCCAATAGCTGTAGTTCTGTTTGCTGTGGCTTGGGCGTCATGTCCGAAAGCACTGGAGAAATCGCCTAAAGCGTCAGCTCCCTGACCAACAGCCGAGGCCCGACTGCCCGTGGCTTCTGTATCGCTTCCCACGGCCGTTGATAAAAGCCCGCTGGCAATAGCATCGCCCCCTATGGCGGTTGAAAACCCACCCGTGGCCTGAGACAATACGCCATTGGCGGTTGAAAAAGTGCCACTGGCGACAGATTGGGAACCTATAGATGTTGAATTTAAGCCTGACGCATCCGAGTCTTGGCCAAAAGCTGAGGCCCTGTTATTTGTGGCTTGTGCGCCTTGTCCCGTAGCCGTTGCGAAACTCGCACTGGCGATAGATTGCGCTCCCAGCGAAGTTGAGAGAACGCCTGTTGCCTCTGTCTCATATCCTAGCGCAGTCGCTAAAGCCGCGCTGGCAATTGATTCAGTCCCGGCTGCGGTGGTGAAATCCCCGCCAGCATCTGCTTGCCAACCAATGGCGAGACTGCGCAAACCTGGTGCGTTTGCTTCACTGCCCAGAGCTGTGCTCTCACCCCCAGCGGCGTTAGCGTTTAGTCCGCATTGCGTGGTGTTATTTGCGATTGGATTTGTGCTATTACATCCTGGCGCTGTATTGGCTTGAGGGTATGCAGGTATTGCAATCGCTAAAGCCATCAGACTTGTACTGATGGCGGCTATATATGAGCGGCGTCTACCTGTTTTATCCACGACCTGCATGGTCCTGTCTTTCTATGTTTACACATGCCCCGATTATTTATTTCGGCATTTGAATTAAGAGATTCGCCTAATAAAGTGTTATTTTTTCATCAAAATAAGCGAATAATGCGGCCAAAAAGCGCTTGCTTGAACCCATGGCAATACGCAATTTACGGGTCTATTCCAGCTAATATAGTTAGTATATGTGGCCAAAATTCAGACAATGTTAACCTAACCATTTAATCGAAATTTGAGAGTTTTAAGCCATAAATCAGCAGGTTTAGGGATAAATATATTATGCGTATTTCTGAAAAAATACAGAAAAAGTGCACAGGATTTTTTCAAAATCAGGATGGAAACTTTGCGGTCGTTACAAGTTTGATGCTTATTCCACTGGCGATTGCGGGTGGTGTGGCTTTAGATTTTAGCCGGCAAACACTGGTCTCGACAAAATTACAAAATGCGACAGATGCCGCAGCTCTGGCAGGCGCCATAGCGGGCACGACAGATATGGCCTTGCTTGAAAAGACGACTGAACAAATTTTTCTTAAAAATCTAAGCGAAGAGATTGCCTCGGATCAGGTGAAATTGACAATTACGCCTACAGAGAGCGACTCTGTGATCGTAAGCGCTGAAGTCGGTATAAGCACAGTAATACCCGGTCTGTCATCCAGCCCGTTATTTAAGGCTAGCGTCGTCTCAGAAGCGTCTACGAGTAATGCGGGAGGCGGTGCTCTGGAAATTGTTCTGGCTTTAGACGAGACACAATCCATGGCGGGATTGAAATTTAGCTCGGCTTTATCCACGATTGAAAGCACGCTTGAGACACTAGAAGCAAAGTCCGGAAATGACGGATTTTATGTCACGCTGCTACCTTTTAATGACCGTGTGAATATCGGCACTGCGAATGATCAGTTTCTGGGCGGCGCGGCCGGTGCAGGTTGGAACGGCTGTGTTGAGCCTCGCGAAGCCCCAAAAGGAGCTTTTCCATTTCATAGAGATGATGAAATAGCCCTCACCGCACCTTTTGCCGAGTCTATTCCAGAGGTTACAGGCGGTCTTGCGGCGCGCGGGGGTGGTTATCCGCATTGCGCGACAATGCCGATTATTGGACCAACAAATAATATAGCTGATGTTTCAACAAGTGGCTTTGAATTTGGAAACACTGGTACGGGCCGGTTTGAAGAGGCCATGGCGTGGGCCTGGCGACTGCTTTCCCCTAAGTGGAAAGGGGATTGGGGGCCGATTGATTATCCGGCTGATTTTTCCAGTGATACCAGAAAAGTCGTTATCTATCTCGCCGATGGCCGATCATCGGCATATAGTTACGAATTGATATGAGTAAATCACTAGGCAATGGTGTGCCGTCTCAGACTGCATTTGAGCACTTCGTTGAAGTGTGCCGCGAGATGAAAGAGGCGGGCATTGAGATTTATATGTATCAATTTAAAGGCGCGCCTCAAGCGACAAAGTTCTTTAAACAATGTGCGAGTTCAGATGACCATTATAGCTTATTAAATGGCGATGCTGATCTCATCACAGCTTTTGAAGACCTTGCTGGAAATGGTGTGCCACAAGAGGCCAGACTTATCCGTTAAGCGTGAAGCTCTTAAGCCGTTTCACCCATTTCCGAGCGTATAATTGAGCGTAAGGCATCAATTTGTGTCAAGCCTTGGGGTGTTTTGAAATGCCAAAACGTCCAGCCATTACAGGCCTCAGCATTTTGTACTTTTGCGCCGACCTGATGGATTGATCCGCTAATCGCGCCGCTCACAAGGCTGCCATCTGCGCGGACTTGGGCCTCATATTTACCATTTGCGCTAAATAACCGCGTACCCACATTAATGAGGCCGCGCTCTAATAATGTGCCAAAGGGAATGCGTGGGGCTTTACGTTTCGAGGCGGTAACCGCGTAATTTTCGGGCGTAGCGGCCTCAATTTTATCAATACGGCGCTGGGCATGGATGATATAATCTTCTTCCATTTCAAAGCCAATAAAAGACCGTCCGAGTTTTTTAGCCACAGCTCCCGTCGTGCCTGTGCCAAAAAATGGATCCACGATAATATCACCGGGATTAGACGTCGCCATGATAACACGGTGCAGCAGGCTTTCGGGCTTTTGGGTGGGATGGGCTTTTGTCCCATCTGATTTTTTTAGACGTTCCCGCCCCGTACAAATCGGAAGTGTCCAGTCTGAGCGCATTTGCACGCCGTCATTTAACATTTTCATGGCATCATAATGAAATGTCGGGCGGGCATTTTCTGTTTTCGTTGCCCAGATCAGGGTTTCATGGGCATTGGTAAAACGTGTGCCGCGAAAATTGGGCATGGGATTGGTTTTACGCCAGATAATATCATTTTGTATCCAGAAGAGTTGATCTTGCAGAACTGTCCCGACGCGGAAGATATTATGATAGCTGCCAATAACCCATAAACAGCCATTGGGCTTTAGGATACGGCGTGCGGCTTTAAGCCAGTCATGGGTAAACAGGTCATAGGCATCCATGGTATCAAAATGGTCCCATGCCTCTGTCACACCGTTCACCGCTGAATTATCTGGCCGTGATAAATCCCCGCCCAGCTGGAGGTTATAAGGCGGGTCGGCAAAGACCAAATCTACGCTTTGCTCTGGCAACGCATTCATTCCGGCGACACAGTCGCCTTGTATGATTTGGTTTAAAGGTAGCTTTGCCATATTCGTGTCTGTTTTAGTGCTCAATTCATGCCCCTGTGCGCCGTTCCACCAACGGCCTGTCCTAAGTGATTCTGTATGAAATGAATCATTGCGTCTGATTTGCTTACGAAAAGGTTTAAGCCTATGAATTAATTATGATTTTAAGACTTTGTTAGGAGAGGTTAATAAAACGGATAGAGTTGCGTTTTCTTGGGCAAACCTCTTGCCAAGTTAATTCGCGAAAGGCTAAGCCTGTTATAAGATGCGTTTCAGATTGAAACGCTAAGCCATTATTCTCGTGTCATAAAAAGTAAATTAAATAATGAGATCACGTTCTGCCAAAATATTAGCGACATTAGGCCCGGCCAGTCGCTCGCCTAAAATCATAAGGCTTTTACATGAGGCGGGTGTGGATGCGTTTCGTTTAAACTTCTCTCATGGCAGCCATGAAGACCATGCCAGAAATGTCAAAACCATTCGCGACATAGAAGAGCTAAGCGGGCAGCCCATCACGATTGTCGCCGATATGCAAGGCCCGAAATTACGCTGCGGGACATTTAAAGACGGCTCTATAGAGCTTAAATACGGCGAAACGATCAAGATAGAACTCGGCGATCAGCAAGGATATAAGGGGCATGTTTTTATGCCCCATCCCGAGCTTATGAAGGCCTGTGTCTCTGGCACGATATTGAAATTTGATGATGGCAAATTGCGGGTTACCGTGCAGTCCAATGACGGCAAGATCATAGAGGCGCGTATAGATGTTCCCGGCACCTTATCAGATCGCAAAGGCATTAATGTCATTAATGCCGTCTTGCCTATATCGGCCATGACGGACAAGGACCGCGAGGATATGACATTTGCCTTGTCTCAAAATGTCGACTTCATCGCTTTATCATTTGTACAAACCAAAAAAGATGTGACGGATGCTCGCGCTATTATCGGCGATAAGGCCGGGATTATTGTAAAGATTGAAAAGCCTTCTGCGGTTGAAAACCTTGATGATATTTTAGAGCAAGCGGATGCGGCTATGGTGGCGCGCGGGGATTTGGGTGTTGAATTGCCGCTTGAGCAAGTCCCGATTGTGCAAAGATCGATCATTCGCAAATGCCGCGCTTTGGGTAAGCCCGTTATTGTGGCGACACATATGCTTGAGAGCATGATTGATGCCCCGACCCCGACACGGGCGGAGGCCTCAGATGTCGCGACAGCGATTTACCAAGGGGCAGATACGGTCATGCTCTCGGCAGAAACGGCCGTGGGGCGTCACCCCGCAACGGCGGTGGCGATTATGGATAGGATCATGCGGGCCGTTGATTCTGATCCGGAATATTGGCGTTATTTCCGCGATAGGGGGCTGGTGTATAAATCCAATGCCGGGGACGCCATTAGCGGGGCGCTAAGCGGGATCGTCGATATATTGGATGCCAAAGCGGTATTGGGCTATACGACATCAGGGGCGACGGCTCTGCGTTTGTCTCGCGTTAGGCCCAATTCCCGTATATTGGCCCTGACCCCACATATAAAAACGGCGCGCAGGCTAACCCTGTCTTGGGGCTTACAAGCAGTCGTTACCAAAGACCCTTCGGGGTATGATGATATGCTTAAAATGGTCGAGACTATCGCGAAAACATCATTTGGTTTATCCAAAGGCGATACTATCATAACCGTTGCGGGTATACCGTTCGGGGAAGGCGGTTCGACCAATACGCTTAATATCAGCTCGCTGACTTAATTATCTCGCAGATTTAGCAGCCTGAACAGGCGCAAAACTAAAGCGGTGTATCGGGCATGGGCCGAGGCGGGCGAGGGCCTCGAGGTGCTGACGGGTCGGATAGCCCTTATGTTGGCCAAACCCATATCCGGGGAATCTAAGCGCGGCCTCTTGCATAATCCGGTCGCGTTTGACCTTGGCAATGATAGAGGCACCAGCAATAGAGAGGCTGCGCCCATCCCCTTTTATGATCGGCTCATAGATAAGCGCCATGTCAGGGCGGGCAGGCGGGGCGTGATTGCCGTCAATCAGGGCATGGCCAGGCATGTGCGCAAGATCGAATATGGCGCGCTGCATAGCTCTCAGACTGGCATGCAAGATATTGAGGCGGTCTATTTCTTCAGGCTCGGCTATGCCTATGCCGACCTCTGCGAGCTGTAAAATTTCAGCATAAAGCGCGTCCCGTCTTTTTTTTGACAAAGTTTTACTGTCATTTAGGCCCGATGGATAATTTTGCGGATTTAAAATGACGGCACATGCCACGACAGGCCCGGCCAAGGGCCCCCGTCCAGCTTCGTCAACGCCGCATATAGCGATGTTTTTATTTTGGGCCAGTTTTTTGGCTTTTCGCTCAAACGTCCAATCGGGTGTCATTTTTGGCATATGAATAATTTGGCCTGATTCCTGCATTTTTTGCAGTAAAGGGTCTTTTTTGATCGCACAAGGTCTGATAAAAGCCTTGAACTTGTTATTTAAGGAGTAACATATGAAAAACTTACATTTAGGCGCAATCCTTGCCGGTATTACAGTGATGACGTTTGCTACGCCTGCATTCGCCATAGGTAGTGAAGCTGATTGTGAATATGAAGGTGGGTCGGTTTTTGACCTGCCAACAGGTGACCAGGTTTGCTTGGTGCAAATTCGTGAAGAAGCCTATAGAAATGACCCGACATATGACGGGCAGCAATTAGGTGTCAGCGAGTGTACGGGTGACGTCATTAGTAATGGTCTGTTTTGCAAAATTACCTTACGCGCGGCCCCGAAGGTTCAAACCCCTGTGGCAGAACCTGTTGAAGCCACTGACGTAACCGTTGTTTTAAATGAGCAAGCGCCTGTCGAAGCTGTCAGCGAAACGAAAACAGAAGATAACTAGAGCGCGTCTTTATAGACACAGCTATGTGATTTAACCGGTACTTTGGCGCCGGTTTTTTTTATTTTCCTACATATTTTCTAAAGACACATCTATTTGATTTGCTATAACTCCGCTTATTTTGCGAAAGCTGCGTCATGAGAGACTTAAATTCAGTATGTGCGGTTATACCGACATTGAATTCGCAAACGCATTTACCCCTATTGCTTACACAGCTCACAGAGCAGCTTGAGCGTATTGTGGTCAGTGACGGGGGGTCAACAGACCAAACCCTCATACGCGCGGCTCCTTTTCAGGTAAAATTTGTCCACGGTTTTAAAGGCCGCGGCTCGCAACTCGCCCGCGGTGCGCAATGGGCGGGGGAGACGCAATGGTATTTATTCATTCATTGCGATAGCCGGCTCCCCGCAAATTGGGCCAAATTAATCCATAACCATATGGCGCGTTTTCCCAAAAAAGCTGCTTATTTTCAATTCGGTGCAGATACACCAATGTGGCAGGGGCGCTTGATGGAATTTATCGTCGGCCTGCGCAATATTTTCTGGCATCTCCCATATGGTGATCAGGCCTTGCTGATCTCAAAAGACATGTATGAGGCTTTGGGCGGGTATAATGATCTTCCTTTATTTGAAGATGTCGATTTGATTGAACGGTTTAAAACCCAGTTCGGCCCGCGCCGTCTCAGGCGTCTTGGCGCGCAAATGCAAACCGATGTCAGCGCATATAAGCGCGACGGGTTTAAAGCCCGCACCCGCCGCAATTTCCGTTTATGGAAGGCCTATAAGGGGGGCGAAAATATTGAGAGCTTAAACCAGATATATATAGCGCCCGCTATGAAGGATATATAATGATACGCCCCACCTTATTTGTCATGGCCAAAGCGCCTCAACTCGGCAAAGCCAAAACACGTCTGGCGGGGGATATTGGCAAAATACATGCCTTGCGCCTTTACCGCGCCATGATCACAAAAGTTCTCAGACAGGTCCAAGACCCGCGCTGGGACACGATATTGGCCGTAACCCCGCCTGATATGCTAGGCCGCGTGCCCGAATGGCGCGGCATCACGCAAATCCCGCAAGTCTCGGGGTCCTTATCCCCGCGCTTGGCCGCTGTTTTTGTCAATAAAGGCCCGACCCTGGTCATTGGTACGGATTGCCCCCAAGTCACGGCCCGCGATATAGCGGACGGTGTGAAAGCCTTACGCTCTCACAGCGCTGTGTTTGGCCCCGCCGATGATGGGGGCTTCTGGTTGATAGGTCTTAATGGCCCCGTTAATCCCGATGTGTTTGAGGATGTGCGGTGGTCACATGATGACACGCTTAAGGATATGCGTGCCAAAATTAACGGCCCGACAGCCCAGTTGCGCACTTTTATAGATGTCGATAATCTGGCCGCTCTAAAACAGGTCCGCAGCGCGGGACATTTTATTTAAGGCGCGCGCTTTAACTGGATAGAGCCGCATATGACACAGCCTAAAATATACGCCATGCCATTTGGGAAAATATATCCGCTATATCTCAATAAAGCAGAGAAAAAGGGCCGGACACAATCCGAGGTCGATGAGATTATTTTCTGGCTAACGGGATATGATGAAGGGGATTTAAAATCCCTCATAAATGCCGAGCTAACATTGGAAGGTTTTTTCAAAAACGCGCCAAGATTAAATCCCAATCGCGCGCTGATAACAGGTGTCGTTTGCGGTGTGCGGGTCGAAGAGATTGAAGAGCCGACCTTACAAGAGATCCGTTATCTTGATAAGCTGATCGATGAGTTAGCGCGCGGAAAAGCGATGGATAAAATTTTACGCGCGCCCTGAAAATTATCTTTTGAAACTTCTCTTCTGAAAGTTGTCTAAAGGCGGTCTGACTACCGCCTTTAGATGAAGCCACAGGGCTAGTCTTCTTCAGTCTTGATCTTGAGCATACACAAGGCCAGAAGCAAAGTGGCCAATACACCCGAAGCGCCGGCCAGAGGTGAGGGCACAAAACCCTTTAAGCCGAACATCATAACGAGCGTGTTTGCAACAAAGGCTACGACACCCACTAAGACTGTCAGCCCGCCAAGCGCTTTACCGCCTTCATCCTTAACAGCCATGCCAAAGACGATGGCTGCTAGGCCTAAGAGGATTTTCGCGGCATTATATCCAAAAAAGGAGAGGGCGACGACTGAGGAGGCGGTCCCGCCCAGATCAGGGTTTACTTCCGCTGCTGCGCGAAAGGGGCCGAATTGGGTTAAGCCTATGCCGACCTGAAATATATTGAGCACCGCACTAAAGGCAATCGCGGAAAAGGCTAAGGTGAAGCGTTTGTCTAAAGCCATGGCCGAGCCCGCAAATGCCGCCATGAGCACGAAGATAAGTCCTTCCAATCCCCATAAGAACTGGCGGTTAATCTCAGGTGCGCCGACATATAAAGCCGTGTAAATGGGCTGTGAAATAGCTGCGAGCAGCAGTAAAATAGCTGTAATTTTTACAGTTTTGAGATATGTAAAATCCATATTAAATCCCCGTGGTTTACGCGCTTTCTGGATGATGCGCCAATGAAAGCGATGCTACAATTCAAGCGCTTTGATTAGCAATGAAAGTTTTTGTGATGGGGCGTATTAAAGAGAAGGCGAGCTGCGCGGCTATTTCTTTTTCTTGGCCTTCTCATCTGATTTCGCATTCACCTCTTTGGCCAGTAAGGCCAGCGTAGCGTCTATCAGTTTTAAATCTGATCCTTTACCATGGGCGGGCACAACCAACTTGGTTTGGGGATAGGTTTGTTTCACCCAGTTTAAGCTGGCGGGCCAATCTTTGAGTTGCGCTTCTTGTGTATTGCCAAGCGAAGGCGCGCCTGCGCCCTTAACCACCGAGCTGGCAAATAAAATCTGGTCTTTGGGTATATAGACCACCAGATTATCTTGGGTATGGGCCGGACCGGGATAAGCGATTTCTATGCTGCCGACTTTTGTGCGCGAGCGGGGCTCTTTGAGTGCCGCAACAGAAGAGTTCGGCACCGCCCCGCCGATTTTAGCCGCTAAGGCTGGTGTTTCGGGATGTGTGTAAACGGTCGCTCCGTGTGCTTCGAGCACATCGACCCCGGCAAGGCGATCAAATTTGTGATGGGTCAGGACGAGCTTGGTCACAGGCTTGCCAATGTCGGATTTTACCACCTCGAGCAATGACAGCGTCGCGGCCTCGCCCCACGCCGTATCGACCAATGTCACCGCGTCCGCTTCCTCAATGACCACACCATTTGAAGGCACAGCCTTGGCGCCCGGAAATGTATAAGAGGAGGTATGCACCCACACACCTTCGGCTACCTTATTAAGTGTAACGGGGAATTTCTTTTGTATGTCAGTGGAGAGAGCATCTTTTGGCGTCTCTGACGGCGGGGCCTTCGAACCGCCGCCGCAGGCCGCCATTATGCTTGCCGTTATGAAGACTAAGCCCAATGTGGCGGGTTTGAAGTGACGCTGCATAATATTCTCTTTGGTCTTGACTGGGCCGTGTAATGTCTGGGCTATATATAAAATCTGGGCAGAGATGAAAAGGGCGGAATCTGTCTGACTTTCATATATGGGCCAGAATAAAGAGTAAATTTTCAAAGCCCCAGATAACGCCCCAGATAACGCTTTTGGCATTCCCGCGCTTTAGGCTTGCGTCCGGGGCGGTTTTGGCTTACATCACCCGCGCTTTAACACTGGTACAAGGAGGCCAATATGGGACATCGTTTTGCAATCGTCGGCGCAACCGGCAATGTAGGAACCGAAATGCTCACGATTTTGGCCGAGAGCAATCTCGAGGTCGATGAAGTCTATGCCGTTGCCTCGCGCCGCTCTGTCGGACGCGAGCTGAGCTATGGCGACAGCACGATTAAATGCCACGATCTTGAGACATTTGATTTCTCGAAAGTTGACATCTGCCTGATGAGTGCAGGCGGCGGTGTCTCAAAAGAATGGTCACCCAAGATCGCCAAGGCCGGCGTCGTAGTGATTGATAATAGTTCTGCGTGGCGTATGGACCCGGACGTGCCGCTCGTCGTGCCAGAGGTCAATGCAGATGTTTTGTCACAGCAAGGTTCTTATAATAAAGGTATCATCGCCAACCCGAACTGCTCGACCATTCAAATGGTTGTCGCGCTTAAGCCGTTGCATGAGGCGGCGAAAATCAAGCGCGTTGTGGTCAGCACATATCAGTCTGTCTCTGGCGGCGGCAAAAAGAATATGGATGAGCTTTGGCTACAAACCAAAGGCATTTATTCCAATGACGACCTCAAGCCGCATAATTTCACCAAGCAGATCGCCTTTAACGTCATCCCGCATATTGATGTGTTCATGGATAGCGGCGACACAAAAGAAGAATGGAAGATGAAGGCCGAGACGATGAAAATTCTCGACCCGAATATCAAGGTCACGGCGACATGTGTGCGCGTCCCGACTTTTGTGGGCCACGCCGAAGCGCTTAATGTTGAGTTTGAGAACGAACTATCCGCCGATGCTGCGCGGGATATTCTTCGCGAAGCGCCGGGCCTGATGGTGGTCGATAAGCGCGAAGATGGCGGCTATGTCACGCCCGTTGAATGTGTCGGCGAATATGCGACTTTCGTGTCGCGCATCCGCGAAGATAGCACGCAAGACAATACGCTTAATATGTGGATTGTATCTGATAACCTTCGTAAAGGGGCGGCGCTGAATACGGTGCAAATCGCAGAGAGTCTGATCAATCGCGGCTTTAAGAGCAAAGCTGCGGCGTAAGGCGCGCCGTAAAATCTCAATGCAAGGCCGCCTCGCGCGGCCTTTTTTATGGTGTGAAATCGCT
>CAZNCJ010000033.1:0-24411 GCA_964571595.1 uncultured Caulobacterales bacterium
CCGCAAGCGACTTAAGGACACTCGCCCAATGTCTGCTAATTGATGAGGTGCAATATCTTCTGAAATCAACCCTTAGATCCGGCTTTGCCCGTCACCAGCCCCGAAAACATAATATCCATATACATTTCAAAATAGTCTTCGGCATTTTTAAGATCATAAGGCGAGGAGCCAAATGTCATATCCACCAGCGGGGCGAGATTGAAATAATTCACCAAAGCTCCGTGCATGAAAAACATAATCTGTTCCGGACGGTACGCCTTAATGCTTCCGTCCTTAATGCCGGCCTCGATAAATTCAACGTAAAGCGCATAGCTTTGCGAGACGACCTGCTCGACGATATATTCCAATCGCTCACCGCCCGCCAAGCCTTCCAATTGCATGAAACGGCCCCATTCGGGCAGGTTTGCCTGAATGACAAAGAAAGACGGATTAAACATTTCTTTTAAGGCGTCCACTGGCGGCATCGCCCGCAGGGCGTCCAGGTCAAGGGTGGAGCGCGCATCCATGCGTCGCATCATTTCCTGAATAGCGGCTTTCCACAGACCAAGCTTGCTGCCGTAATGGTAGTGCAAATTTGGCTGGGACAAGCCAACCGCCTTGGCAAGTTGCGTTGTAGACACGCCGTCATAGCCATGCGTTGAAAACAGATTAATGGCCACATTCAATATCTGGTCGGCGCCGTCTCTATTGCCTTTCATGTTCTGTTTCCTTGCCTGTCATAAGTCGCGGCACGCTAACGCATTTACCCTAAGCTCGCTAGTAAATAACAACCTAAAATATCACGCTAAATAAGCCCCTATTCCGTAAAGTTGAAAATAGGGATATCACCGAAATCATTATCTAGTGTCTCTTTCATTTTCCTGATTTTCGCCGTTCCAATCCGTCGACATAACTCATCTTCTGCATGGCCAATAATATTAACAGCCGCCTCCATCATCGTCACACCGTCTTCTGAAAATGCCAGAATTTTGCAACGCTTATCATCTGGGTCAGACGAAATCTCCAATAAGTTTCGGTTTTGCAAGAGCCTGATTGTTTGGTTTAAAGTCTGGCGACTAACACCCAATGCACGTGCAACCTCAATGGGGCGGCTAACCCCGCCGCCAATCATTGTTAAAACTTGGGATTCCATACGGGACAGTTCGGGCAAACCCTGATTTGCCAGATTTGATTGCAAACATTCTTCTATCCAGACAAATGCCCGTAAAAACAAAGACGGCAATGGCGTCTGAAACGAGCCGTCTTCGGCGATGATCTCATCGAGAGATTTAGGTGCGGAATAGCTTGAGCGCGAATTCGCTTTTCGCGGCTTCACACTTTTGAGCTTAGTATTACTGACCATTCTAAGGCACCTTGAAATCGAACATTCATAATAATTATGCGAGACTTTTTGCAATATCAGCAAAACGACCCGCATATATGTAAATATTATTTACGTTGATATAGGAGCCTCTAGCTCAAATCAAGGCGATCTCTTCCCGTATTTTAGGCAGGTCTTATGGTAAACCACAGCTTCACATGACGCATAGCTCTACCTATCTCGGAGTGATTACGTTGTAAGGACAGCTATCTTTGTACTCGGCCTGAACCATCTCCGCCCATCAGGTTCTCGACCTCCGCCTTGGAAACGCGGTTAAAGTCCCCCAGCACGGAATGCTTAAGCGCCGAACCGGCAACAGCAAATTCTAGTGACGATTGACGATCTTCATAGAGGTTCAAGCCTGCAATAAAGGCCGACGCAAAGCTGTCCCCGCCGCCCACACGATCCACAATATCTGTGAGGTCATAATGCTTGGACAGTAAAAACCCGTTTTCGCGGTCACGCATACAAGCCGACCACCCATTTCTATTGGCATTTATGCTTTCACGAAGCGTAATCGCAATGGTCGACATATTCGGATAAATATCGAGTACTTTTTGCGACAGGGCTTCATATTTACTTGTGTCGAGATGACCGCTTTCCACATCAACATCAACCGAAATATCCAGAGACTTCTGACAGTCTTCCTCATTGGCAATGCCGACATCGACATATTTGACAAGTTCGCGCATAACCTCGGGCGCGCTCTTGCCATATTTCCAAAGTTTACCTCTAAAGTTGAAATCACATGAAACCGTCACGCCCGCTTTTTGAGCCGCCTTGACGCACTCAAGGGAGAGATCGGCGCTGTCTTGTGTCAGGGCCGGCGTAATACCTGTTATATGGAGCCATTTTGCGCCTTTGAAAATTTTAGCCCAATCAAAATCGCCCGGCTTGCATTGGCTGATAGAGGAATTGGCACGGTCATAAATGACCTTTGAGGGGCGTTGATTAGCGCCCGTTTCCAGAAAATATATACCAACGCGCTCACCTTGGCGTTTAATATATTTTGTCTCTACGCCCAGAGCGCGAAGAGAATTCACAGCATTTTGGCCAATATCATTATCAGGCAAAGCCGAGATAAATCCTGCATCCAAACCATAATTAGACAGAGAGACGGCTACATTAGCCTCCCCGCCCCCAAATGTTGCCTCTAATTGCGGGCTTTGGAAAAAGCGCTCAAAGCCCGGCGCTCGTAAGCGCAACATAATCTCACCAAAGGTCAAAAAATCCGTCATGATAAATTCCTAATTTATATCTATTCCTGATGCCTGCCAATTAGACCTAAATCGCAGGCAATCTCAAAAGTCACTCTCAAAATTTCATACTATGACAAAGTCATAGCGACTGCTCTCACGCCGGAAACGGCATGAGCTATGTGTTACTTTGAAGCCCGCTTGGCCTTCAATATTCAAATATATTTTGGCGAGAAAATGCCGTAATTTACGGTCTGGTTCAGTCTCGCATTATTAACAAACTTACGAAAATGCCAGACCTCCATTAATGTCAATATTGGCACCCGTAATATAACTCGATTTATCAGAGGCAAGATAGACAACCGTATCGGCGCAATCATCAGAAAGACCTTGGCGACGCAGGGGTACATTAGCTTCCAGATTTTTACGCGCCGCGTCAGGCGTGAAAGTATCGTGGAAAGTCGTATCAATCATGCCCGGACAAAGCGCGTTAACACGTATCCCCTGCGGGCCAAGTTCTTTTGCCATTGAACGCGTAAAGGTAATCACCGCACCCTTAGAGGCCGAATAGGCACTGGCACCGCCCCCGCCCCCGTCACGTCCTGCCAAGGACGCCAGATTTACAATCGAGCTACCCGCTGGCATATGCGGCACGACGGCTTTTGTGGCCAGAAATGTCGAATTGAAATTCAAAAACATAACCTGATTGAGGAAAGCCTCATCCATTTCGGGCAGTTTTTTGCGTGCAACCAAACCGCCGACATTATTCACCAGCACATGAATGTCATTGCCTAAGGCTTTTTGCGTCTGCGCGACAAGACTTTCAACATCTGCCTTTTTTGTCATATCGCCTTGAACCGCAATCGCTTGGCCACCCGCAGCTTTTACGGCTGCAACAGTTTCATCGGCTGCGGCCTGATTTGAGTTAAAATTCACGACGACCTTACAACCTTCTTCACCGAGCTTGATAGCACATGAGCGCCCAATATCGCGAGATCCACCGGTAACAATGGCTGTTTTACCTTTAAGATTACTCATAATTTTTTCCTATTTTTTTAATCTAATGTTTTACGTTGTTAGTAGGGTGATTGAAGCGGTTAGGCTTTTGATCTGGGTTTGAGAGGTTCAATCCGCGGGATTAATATCCACACAGATGCCACCGCCAAGACCGCCAGCGCCGCGCCGATAATAAAGGCCGGCATATAATTGCCGCCTTCTGTGAGGCGCGGGACAAGCCAGACTAGCCCTGCGGCAGCAAGTTTAGCCGCCGTCCCGGCATAGCCTGCAAGAGAGCCTACGGATTTTTGACCATAAAGGTCGCTCGGCAATGTCTGGATATTTCCGATTGCGGTTTGGAAACCAAATAAAATGATCCCCATAATTAACACGGCCAATGTCGGGGTTGAGGCAATGGACATTGAGAATAATGCCGGAAGCATGATCAGTCCGCCAAGCGTGATGACCATTTTACGTGTCTTGTCTACTGACCACCCTGCCCCGAGACGGTTCTGGGCAAGCAAGCCGCCAAACCACGCACCGAACATCGCACCGACATAAGGCACCCAAGCATAAAGACCGATTTCTTTGACGTTAAAGCCAAATGTATCAATCAAATAAATCGGAATCCAGGCCACGAATAACCACCAGATCGGATCGATAAACATGGCGGCTAATATTGCGCCCCAGCTTTGCTTACGTGAGAGCATTTCAGCCGTTCCGGGATTATATTCGGAAACCTCGGCGCCTGTTTCAGTTTTTACAATCTGGCCCGAAAGAATATAGTCTCTTTCCTCCTCACTCAGCCAAGGATGATCGTCAGGCTTTGCCTTATAGATAATCAACCAAGGAATAAGCCAGAGAAGGCCCACAAGACCGATCACGATAAAGATAGCTTTCCAGCCCATAAAGACGGCTAGCAGCGCGAGTAAAGGCGGGGAGACGATACCGCCAATCGCGGCACCCGAATTAAATATACCTTGCGCAAAGGCCCGTTCTTTTACGGGGAACCATTCCGCATTGGCCTTGGCCGCCCCAGGCCAGTTACCCGCCTCAGCCACGCCTAAAATGCCGCGGAACAACCCAAATGTTGCAACATTAAAAGCTACGGCATGCAAGGCGGTCGCAATTGACCACGCCCCGATTGAGAGGACAAAGCCAATACGTGTCCCCAGCCAATCAAATATCTTCCCGAAAATCGTTTGCCCAAAAGCATAAGCCAGAACAAAGACGGTAAAAATATTGGCGTAGTCCTGATTGGTAAATCCAAATTCGGCTTTAATTTCCGGCCATAAGACACCCAGTGCGCCTCGATCAATATAATTGATAACTGTTGCGAGTGCGACAAGGCCAACAACGGCCCATCTTAAATTCCCCTTCATCATGAGCTTGGCCCCTTTTTATAATCTTCAAAAAAATCTTCGCGAATGGGTGAGAACATATCCAGCAGAGCCCCGGCCTCTATGCAAATTGCGCCGTGACGCACATTAGGCGGTACAAAATAGCTATCACCCGCTTTTTGTCGCTTGGTCACACCGTCAATGGTGACGTCAAAGACGCCGCTTTCAATATAGCTGACTTGTGAGTGGTAATGCTCATGCTGATAGCCTTCAGCACCGGATTCAAATACGGCTTTCACCAGTAAAAGATCATCATTATGCCCGAGTATCTGGCGTTTAATGCCGGGATCGACATCTTCCATAGCAATGCTATCCCCGTATAGGAAATTAGGACTTTGCATATTATGTACCTCCGCTCTTGATCTGTTTATGGATATTTGAGTGAAAAAGATGATGCGGCCCTGCCCATCGCATTTCACGCTCACCAGCTTGAACACTGTGCTCTAGGTCTGGATCATCATCTTCTGAAATGCCTAATCCGATAAGCGCTCCGCTCTTGGTTTCAATAAGAACAAATTCATCAGCCCCGTTCTCATAATGTCTCACGGATTTAATCTGGCTGTGGCTCTCGCGCGTATATTCTACGGTTGGATTATATTCACCGTGAGGTTCTATGACAGAGACATAAGACACACCGTCATCAGTACTGCTGCGTAAGATAAAAGCAGGCTCGCGGCGTAAGTTAAAATTCGGGTCTGTTGCGCCCGTCTCGGCAAAGATAACTTTCGTGTTTTCGGGCACAGATGAGGTCACGCTGTAAAACCGTCTGTCCTTAAGGAAAGTAATTTGTGCCAGCCCGTCTGCGACATTACTCTCAGCCAATTTCCAGAGATATTGATAGCCGTTTTTCTGGCCCAGCAATGTGCGCGCACTTGAGAGCGCTTCAACGTCAAAATTGGTTTCTACTAATTGCCCATTATAGTGAAATGGAAGGTCATATTGATGGGTTTTATCAGAATGAGCTTCTACCAGATCAATAATAAGAGGTGCCTCTAAAGCCTTATCTTCTATGATTGCAACAGTGCGACTTAAGCCAATCCCGTCATAAGCCGTATCAATTTCAGCAGAAGCGATTTTAACGCCCCCCTCACCTTGGAAAGGCCCTAATTGCGGGGCAAATTTATTTCCGGTTTTTGTATCGGACTTAAAGTGACTGACCTCATCTACGACCAGGGCATTATGGGCTATGGTTTGCTTGGCATATAAGTTATTTTCCGGCAGGTAATGCCCGCCATATTTGGCTTCTATATTTAGAAAACGCGCCGCACCGTAATCGCGTATGATCTCATGGCCGCGGTCAAAAACCAACAAGCCCATCTTATCAAAATGACCATGCCCAAGACCCTGGGACGTGTTTTTCATCACCACAGTCAGATCATCCGGATCAGCAGAAGCGCGTAAAATATCAAGCGCCCCGTCTTGACCGTCCCGCCCATCTGATAGCCGCATGGAGTGGTAATTAAATGGCTCGGCCTTACCCGCGACCAAGTCTTTCGCTACGGCCCGGCTCTGCGGGGTAAGGACAAATTTTCCTTGCGCTTGGGCGACAGATAATAAGCCAGGATCCTGACTAAGATCATAGGCAATAGACACACCATAAAGCAGCTCAGTGGTCGCTATGTCTTTATCTTTAATGGCGTCATTAATGGGGAAGAACAGCCCGCCATAGCTTTGCTGGATCGTGCTATAAATGGCTTTTTTGAGGATGCCGTCGCGGTGCTCAAATATCTTTTTGGCGGGTTTATTCTCATCCACTGCCTGCGCAAAGACAACAAAAGGCATTAAGGCATAGCGCTGATAATATGGCCCTTCATTGTAATATCCGTCAGGAGAAAAAAGCACATCCATTTGCTTAAGGAAGCCAGCTTGACCGGACTTATCCAGCCCCATAAGGGCCTGCTCGACATAGTCATCATCCCCAATGGCAAATCCGGTGAGGCCCACAGCTGCCGTGGCCCATGTTCCGTGATTATGGATTTTATCGAAAGTCTCAGGTGAGCCTTTTGAGAGGAAATCCGCCATGTTTCGTAAGAGATTGGTCTCGATATGCGCGCGCGCCTCATCGCTTAGCCTGTCTTTTACCGCCCCGTAACCTTGCGCGACATGGACAAGCCACCAACTCTCATTAAGGTTTTGCCAGAACATGCGCCCCGGTGATTGCTCTTTCTGGGCCGGGTGTAGCTCCCAAGACGGATATAGATCGGCGTAAGAGCTCATGAGTGCGGCCGCAAAATCGGCATATGCCGTCTCGCCTGTTAAGCTATAGAGCTGGGCGGCATCATATATCAATTTGGCATTATTTTTATGTTGCTCATGGGTGTAACCCCCGCCGGCATCTTTGGGCACTGGAATGGCTATGCTCTCTACATTCAAAGCGTCTATTCTGTTTTGCGCCGTATGCAACACATCTTCAAAACTCGGGCCTTGATATTGGGCCTTCGCAGCAGGTGTCGTCTCAGACGTACAAGCCGCAAGGGACCCCAGAGCCAATAAGGATAAAGTGATGTGTGTTTTCCAACCCATATACCTACAAACCCGTATTCTCTGTGATTATAGCCGTCGGTTCCAGACCACTATTTAACTCAAAAACTTTGGGTTCGCCGCTGGCTTTAAAATCATTTTCATAGATTTTAGTCTTAGGCTCACCCACAGTATGATTAATCAGGAAGGGCTCCACGTCATTAAACTTATTGCCTGAAATATCGCTGACCTGAACACCGTGTAGATAAAGCGAAGATTCTGATTTGTTCCGACTGCCTTTGCCAATATTTTCAAGCGTTGAGCCAACCAGTTTAAAATGGGGGCCAAAGGTACTTTCGTCGCGCCCGCCGCGGTAATAATCTACAATATCACCCTCAATATCCTTAAAATGAGACCCTTCAATGGTGAGATATTCCGCATTATAAATACCGTAATCATCATCTTCACGGTCAAGCTGTAATATGGCCCCACTGACTTTTTCAAAACGGGAGTTTTTAATCAATATATTATCGGCAAATGTGCCCTTACTGGCCGTCACGATATTGAAACTATGGTTTGTATCCATGTCAGTAATTTCACTGTCGATAATTTCGAGGCGGTAATTCTCCAACATGGAATAAGGGCTGGTTCGAATGACGGAATTACCCGCATAATCCGGGCTATCTTCGCCCGAAATTTCTAGGTTTATGAGCTGCAAGCTCCCGCCATTGAGTATTTCAAACATGGCCGAGCGCTCAAAGGTCAACTTAACCTCGCCATCCCCTTTAATCGTGACAGGCTTGTCCAGTTTTAAAAATTTTCTGACAACATAATGCCCGGGAGCCAACGAAATAACATCGCCCGCCTTGGCCGATTTCAATGTCTTAAACAAAAGACCGTCTTCGGGCTCAATATTATGTGTCGCGCCTGACGCAAATGGCACGATAGGCTCTGTCTTAGGATACCAGTCCACGCCCGTTTGATCTTTTTGCGTGACAGATAGATCGCGCCCTATTCCGGCCTCTAAATCCCCACTTGGATATAAAAGTCCGTTAGCCGCGCGTGTCATGCCGACATTTTGTTTGGAAAAACCCGAGGCAAAGTCAGGCAGGTCGGCTGAGCCCATTATATTTTGTTTAAAATCTATGCCAGACATATCATCATAGACTGTGAAGACATTGCGGTCGTCTTCATTAAAGATGAAATTATGCGCAAAATGGCTTTGAACCGGTATAGCGCTGCGTTCGCTATCACTGCCGGCCCCTAGCTGAATATTATCGCTATTGATCAGCGTATTATTTTCAATACGGGCGTTTTTGACCTGATGATAACGGTTGATAGGCGAATTAGGTACGCCGTTCATCACGACCAAAGCTCCGCCAAAACGCGTGCCTTTCAAGCCTTCCATATAATTATTCTGAATGGTTTGGCCGGCATTAATCACACGAATACCGCCCGTATGGTCGACCCCGTTACCAAAAAAGACATTCCCGTTGACAAGCGTATCATTGCCGTGTCGCATTGTCAGCGTACCGCGGGATTCAAAGAAAGTATTATTGCGAATAATATTTTTACCCGATTTACTCGAAATAATTTCCAGCTCGCCGTCACAACGATCAAAATAATTATTCTCAACGATTGTATGGCTGTTCGTGAGGGAGTAATGGCTCGTCCCTATACGCAGTGTTTCCCCGCCATTTGAACCTAAAATAGGGCGCGGTCCGAAATAATTATGATCAATCCTGTGGTGATTTTCCTGACTGTCTTCCGTATTAAGACGGACAGCCATTGTCACGCCTTTATTACGCTTGCCAATGAGATGGTTATGGTCAAAGCGGTTGTTTTTACCATACATCATCACCCAGAAATCAGCCTCTTGGCGCTCTATCTGGTTGAAATTATCAATGACGATTTCAGTAACGCGGGAATTATTGGCTAATTCATTTTTATTGCGCCGAAAACTGATGACTTCCTGTGTGGGGGTATGGCCGTCTTTAAAAACAAGTCCTGAAACTTCCAGATAATCCCCGCCCAGCCGCAAATTGGACTGACCGGATAAGATCACCTCGCCCTTTGTTTCGGCAGTTAATCTGATGGGTTCGTCTTGCGTGCCTTCACCCGTAAAGACAATTTCGAAATCTTCCCAGATACCATTTGCGAGCGTGATCGTATCTCCCGGCTCTAAATTTTGAACCGCGTCAAAATAGGCTTGCTGATCCTTGACCAATATAGTGTGGCTGTCTTGCTCGCCCGCACATCCAGCTAAAGATAGAGCGGACAAGGATAAGCACGCCGTGACACCCCATGAGAGTCTGGATGATAAACGTAATGCCTCATGCTTGAGCAACATGTGATCTGTCCCTTCTTTACCGGAATCGAGCTTCCAGCATATTTTAAAATAAAATATCGAGGTTTAAGACAGAAATGTCAACCAATATATTATACCAATTTTATATATTGGTATGACGGTTAGGCAAGTTGCTTTGTAATGAGGTATCTGGCGCGGCTTTCAGAGGCTTTTCGCTTTACTTCTTGATAGGCTTCTTCCTCGGTCGCTTCGAGCAGAGCATCAATCATGCGCGTAAAGTGAGCCCGCATGGCCTGGCGCGCGCCGGACGAATCCTTTTTGCGCAAGGCCTCTAAGATCGCCATATGCTCATCTTCGCGGTGACTGGAGTCTTTATCACAAACATTCCGGTAAACCCGCTGTAATTGCGAGGCTTCGGTTCTCATTTGCCACATACTGTCGATGACAAACATGATCGCGTGATTATTTGTGGAACGCGCAATAGCATTATGGAAGGCCGCATCGGCTTCATCAGGCGTCATATCAGCCTTAACCTTACCAGACATTATAGCTATATAACTTTCTAGCTCCTCAATGACCTCATCCGTGATAATCGGCGCCGCCAATGCCGCTGCTTCGGCTTCAAATAAAGCCCGAGCTTCTGTAAGTTCAAACGGCCCAACTTTCGGTAAACCCTTAAGATTTGCATTACTGCCGTCAAGCACGTAAGCACCTGAGCCGACCTTGATTTCAAGCCGCCCCTGGGCCTGTAATGATATCTCAGCCTCGCGGACAGCGACACGGCTCACTCCGAATTTTTCCGCAAGATCCCGCTCACCGGGCAGGCGACTGCCCGGCGGAAAAATTCCGGAATCTATAAGTTCTAATATCTGATTTGCGACCCGATGATAAAGACGTTTTTCCGTCATAGATAATTATACCAATTTGAAGAACAACCCATTATTGCATATACCGATTTGAATAAAAAAGAAAAGAAAAACTTTTACTTTTATAAAATACTACCCCCGTTCGGCACTTTATATATGATTAAAAGCGCCTTCTATCATATATATGCGCAGTTATTTCCCAGATTAGGCCTCCCTTATAACGACTCGTCACTGATTCCAGATCATAGACAGGAAATTACAAACATGCAATATATTGGTATGAATATTAATATAACCAATTTATAAAATTGGTAAATATAATTGATTGACAAATTTGTCCTGCCCTGTAGGTTTTTGATATAAGCAAGGTAAGTAATTTGGGGAAGCGTCCAGTATATCTGCGAGTGAGAGCTATTTAAGGAAAAGAACCTGAGTTAAAGGGTCAATTTTAATGCGACACTCTCTGATAACGGCCTTTAAGGGGGTCAAATACAATCAACGGCACTTGAACATATTTTTACCCTGACAGAAAAGTTTCTAAATCGGGAGTTTTTATGCCTCTAACGCAATATTCAAACCAAATACAATCAACAAATATCAGCGCTTCTGTGTCCCCCAAGGGACTCTCCAAGAAAGTCTTAACCACAACGTCTATCCTCTCTATTTTAGGATGTTTTAGCTTCGCACCTGTGGCACAAGCCCAAACTTCTATTACGGATTGTTCGCCCTTCAATATTGAGAATCCGGGCGTCAACGTAGTGCTAAACATTGATGTCAACCAAACCTGTACCACTTCAAGCGGAGATAACATTGAGCTTGAGGACAATTCTCAAGATAATGTCGTGATTAATGTCGCTGGCGGCTCAATTCTGGAAAATACGGATACGAGTGACGAAGATACAGTGATCTTTTTAGACAATTCTGAAGATGATCTCACCATAAATATTGATGAAAACGCCGTTTTACGCGGTGTTAATGGGGTGATTTTCCTCGAGGGCGATGAAACGACGATTAATAATTCCGGACTTATCGAAAATATAGGCGGGCAAGCCGAAGAAGGCGCCATTTATGTTGACCGCGATACGGACGGGGATGTCAACACAATCAATAATACAATATCGGGCATTATTCGCGCTGATGGCGGCGGGCCAGCTATCGGCATCGAAACGCTTATCGCAGACGGAGCGGATGATCCGCCAGATGTTGGCGTTGCTGATGCGGCGGCTGACTTCCCAACTGTTGTCATTGATAATGCCGGGACAATCGAATCTATAAACGGCGCAAGCGGCGACGATAATGACGCCATTAACATTGCCGGTAATCCCGGTGCAACGGGCGGTTTAAACCGCGAATGTATCGAAGCTTTTGATTCTGCGGGCGCAGCGGTTGCGGCTCAATCAGTAAATTGCATTGTGAATCTAACCGTCAATAATACAGGTACAATCCAGACCCTTGGGGGTGGCGGCGGAAATGCGGCTATCAATTTTGAAGATGATGCCGTCTTTATCGGAACTATCACCAATAGTGCGACCGGAAATATTCTAGGTACAGGCGGGGCCAGCGGGATCCGGATTACGGACATCTCCTTAACCGCCGCAGATACAGACAATGACCCCATACTCGACGGCATGATGAATGAAATCACCTTAACCGCCGATCATAACGGCACTATCGTCAATAACGGTACAATTAGTGCCACTGGCGGCGGGGAAGGTATCGATCTTGATGGTGACGGCATTACGATTACAAATAATGCAGGCGCCATGATTTCTGGTGACAGTATCGGTATCAATGTCGGCAATGATGGCAGTGGTCTGAACAATGTCATCACGAATAGCGGGACGATTTCCGGCTCTACAGCCTCTGTAAACGCAACAGATGCCGATGGCCCCCTCACCTTTAACCAATTAGGTGGCGGTAGCTTAGACGGTGATTTTCTGGGATCAACCAGCGCAGCCGATATTTTCAACGTCTCCAACGGTACGTTCACACTCACAAATGACATTCTCCAAAACGTCAATGTCAATGTAAACAGTGGCGGCACCCTTGCCTTTAACGGGGCGCAGACGATTGATGGCAACCTCGTCAGTGACGGCAACCTCCTCTTTAATCTAGGAGACACGGCTGTAAATGTTACGGGCGATGCGACTCTGAATGTGGGGAGTACCGTCACCATCACGGATACGACCAGTGTTGCAGCCATCGATACTGAGTTTACTCTCCTGACTGTAGATGGCACGCTCACGAATAACGCAACCCTTGTAGATCAGGTCAATGATAATAGCCTCTTCCTCAATTTTGTTCCGGTCGCGGATAGTAATGGAAATTTAAGTGTGATTGCGGAATCAGCAGTAGTCTCACCTCCACCTCCACCGCCACCGCCACCGCCACCTCCGCCGCCGGTATCACCACCTCCTCCTCCTCCTCCTCCTCCGCCTCCACCGCCTCCGCCACCGCCGGTAGCGCCACAATTACTGGCAAATCTTGGAGATGTGGGTCTTAACCTCTTCGCGGTAGGTGTCGAAAATGCCTTTAATTCAGGCGGTTTAAATAATACGGGTACATTTACGGCTCTTGTCGGTTTAACCAATGATCAGATGATCGAAGGTGCCGAGCTTGTTGCCGCCTTGGCCCCTGACCTTAGCAGTAGTGTTACAGAAGAAACGCTCAATATTATTGATGAGGCCGGGTCCATTATTGACAACCGTATTTCAAACTTCCGTCGTGATGATAGCTCTTGTAGCGGAAAGCATGAGTTTTTCCGTCAAAACTGTACGGCTGAGGAACGCTATGCCACAGCACAATCGGGAGCTTGGATCCAGGGCGCTATTCGCCAAGGCCAGCAGGACAATACAAGTACGAGCCAATTTGCATCGGCCAGTAATGGGTATGAAGCCAATTCCACCTCTGTCGCATTTGGTTATGACCGCGCGCTTAATGATACAACACTTGTCGGTTTTGCGGGTTCCTTCTCTTCTGTCGATATTGAAGGGCAAGGCGGGAATGTCGATGAACGCGATCTCAACCTCTTCCAGATCGGTGTTTATGGCGGCAAACAAATTGGTCAATTCCACGTCAACGCCCAAGCCAGCTATCTCTTCGGGGATGTCGAGGCTGAACGCGGGGCTTTCGAGACGATAGCAAGTGAGTTTGATCTTGATGGTTTCAATATTCAGGGTCTTGTCACCTATGACCATGAATTAGGCGGCGGATATTATATCGCCCCCTTAATCAGCGCTCAATATTCAACTGTCTCAACAGATAGTTTCACAGAAACTGGAGGTCTGGGCCTGACAGTGGATGACATAGGTGCCGATGAGTTTGAAGTCCGCTCAGGCCTGACACTTGGAACCCGTAGAATTCATGATGATGGTTCATTATCCGACTTCTACGCCACAGCCGCTATTGTCGGTGATCTCGGCGGAAGTACGGATGATGTTACTGTCGCCTTTGCTGACCAAGTCGTTGAACTTGAAAGTCTGCAATCAGATGAAAGACGCTTAGAAGTTCTAGCCGGGTTTAAATGGTTCACAGAGAATTCTTGGACATTTGACAGCACGATCAGCAGTGAGTTCTCAGAAGACTATCTGGGCCTAGGTGGTCGACTGCGCGTGAAATATAATTTCTAAGCGAACATAAATGCAAAAATAGGGCCCGCCTTTTGGCGGGTCATGTCCGTTTAATGGAAAGATCAAAATACCATAAAGCCAGTTAGGTAAACGACACAAACATTCGAGCAATGCAATAACGTTGAAATAATGGATAAGATTTTATGTTTGAACTCGCGCATAAATCATTAAAAAAGCCATGCATTATAGTAATAGCCCTCTTATGCATGGCTTGCGGAGGTGGAGGCGGGAGTTCCCCTAGCACAGCCAGTGTGCAGAACTCCGCTCCACCTTCCGCCTCAGTAAATCAACCCCCGGTCATCAGCTCATCCTCGAATGTCAGCCTCATAGAGAACGAGGATGACAGCTTTTATAGCTTACAAGTCACAGACCCGGAAAATCAAAATTTACCCCGCATTGAGCTTCTCGACACGGCTGATGCAGTTTTCTTCCAATTCGATTCTGCTACGGGGGCGCTAACGCCCATCGAGGCGTTTGATTTTGAAATGCCCGGAGATGAGGATCGGGATAATGTTTACAATCTTACCTTTGAAGCCGAAGATAGCCAAGGCGCTGTGACGCGGTTTAATCTCGCTGTAAGTGTTGAGAACAGTGTCGACGGGTTTGGTCTTAGAGCAGACCTCGCTCCTTCTGAGAATTTCGACCTCGCAGATTGGAAGCTCGACACGCCCTTTAATGATGACGGCGGGTTTACAGGTATTCAAGCCGGTGTCTCTGATAGCAATCTGGCACAGGGTTACGAGCATCCTATCTATTTCTATACCGGAGAAGACGGCGGATTGGTGATGCGCTCACCCGTTATCGGGGCTAAAACATCTGTGAATGCCAGCTTCACCCGCACCGAGCTTAGAGAAATGCTGCGCCGCGGGGATAGCTCTATTCGCACACGCGGCGAAGGCGATCGTCCCAATTTAAATAATTGGGCGTTTTCCTCTGCGCCTGCTTCTGCGCAAGCCAGTGCCGGGGGCATTGATGGACGCTTGCGTGTTTCCATGTCTGTAAATGCTGTCACGACAACAGGACAAAGCAATCAAGTCGGCCGGCTCATAATTGGCCAAATCCATGCCAAGGATGATGAACCTGTCAGGCTCTATTACCGCAAGCTGCCCGGCAATACGCACGGCTCAATTTACGCCCAACATGAAATTGCAGGGGGCGAAGATATTAACTTCGATATGATTGGAGGCGTGAGCAGCAGCCAGTCCAATCCCGAAAACGGTTTTTTACTAGACGAAGTTTTTACCTATGAGATTATCGCGCGGGGTAATTTTCTGGACATTATCATTTCCCAAGACGAAGAAGTTCTCGCCGAGCAGACGATTGATATGACCCAGAGCGGTTACGATGTGGAAGATGATTTCATGTATTTCAAGGCCGGGAATTATCATGTCAATAATACGGCAGACCCCGAAGAATATTCGCAGGTCACAATTTATGAATTACGCAACTCACATGAAGGTTACGCATTTAGTGAATAGCTTATCTCTGAAACCAATTGGCAATAACACCGCGTGAGTTCGCTCACTGTATTTGTGATTTGCTCCCCTTTTTATCAATTTGATATGGATAATATTATGCCCCATATACCCCCCTACTCTCTCAAGAAAATTGCTCTCGGCTCTGTCATTGCAGCCCTGATAGGCCTGCCCAGTATAAATGCATTTGCCAAAGATAAAAAATCTTATCCGGCTCAAAAATTTGATTTAAGCCAATGGAATATCACACTGCCCATTGACGTAAACAAAGACAAAAAGCCAGACACTGTGACCGTAAAAAGATTGCGTAAATACTCCCATCCGGATTTCTTTTATCTGGACGCGCAGGACCGTCTTGTTTTTGCTAGCCCGAACAAAGCTGCCACGACCAAGAATTCCTCCAATACAAGAAGTGAATTACGGCAAATGATCCGCGGTACAAACACACGTATAAAAACCCATAGTGTGGGCAATAATTTTTCAATCGCCGCGCATGATTTTTCAGACAAGTTCGGCTCTGTTGGCGGCAAATTAGAAGCCAGCTTACATGTCGATCATGTCGCCACACGCGCGGGTAATCCAGAAGCCAAAGCTGCGTATTCTGGTGTTGTCGGGCAAATCCACGCGGTGAAATATAACAATACCTCATCGGGTTTTGGCTATGGGAATGAACCCTTAAAAATCTATTTTAAAAAATTCCCTGACCATGAATATGGCTCTGTCTTTTGGACGTATGAACGCAATTTGGCAAAAGAAGATCCTAACCGTGATGATATCGCCTATGCCGTCTGGGGTAATACTTGGGAAAACAGTACTGATCCCGGCTCGCAAGGTATCGCGCTTGGCGAGAGTTTTGACTACACTGTCAACGTCCACAAAAACACCATGCATCTTACCTTTACGACCGCACGGCACGGCACGGTGAAACACGCCATAAATCTCGTCAATAATGTCAACGCCCACGGCCAAGTAGACCCGCTGGATAACCGTTATAGTTACGGCGGCGATTCCATGTATTTCAAGGCTGGCATGTATAATCAATGCAGCACGAAGCCAGGCGGCGGGACGTGGAAAGCGGGTTGTCCCGGCACGGGGGATTGGGCGGTAGATAAGGCCAATGGCGATTATGCTCAGGCCACATTTAGCAGGCTTGTGCTTAGTCCGTCCACTGAACCTTAGGGGGCATGTTTGCTATTGCGCCCAGCCACCGCTAAACGGAATAGCCTGACCAACAAAGAAATTGCTTTCGTCTGAGGCTAAAAACAATGCAAATAAGGCATCTTCCCGTCCGCTTGCGAGTCGCCCCAGAGGAACATTAGCCGCCAGCATTTGCTGAAATTCTGGCGTCTCGGTAAATTCCGGCGGGAAATAGGCAGGGTTTTCAACCCAAATTTGGGCGATCAGATTTATTTGAACATTGTGACGCGCAGCTTCCATACCCGCAACACGAACATATCCCACTTGCGCGGAACGCGCCGCACTATAGGATGATAAAACCTCAAACCCTTTGACGCCAGAACCACTCCCAATCACCACAATTTTGCCAGACTTACGGGCATACATTTGCGGCAATACCGCTCTGCATAATCTATGTAGAGGATGAACCATTATATCAAACTTCTCCGCCCATGTGGCGTCATCTGTTTCGTGTGCCGGCACACCAAGCGATGGCGGCGCAGCTAGATTGGCGATAAGGACATCAACATGCCCCGCAGCTTTGATGATACGGTCTGCAGCATCCGGCTGGGTTAGATCGGATGTATCTGCAATGATTTCTGCCCCGTGCTCTGTGAACACTTCAATAATATCGGGTCCCATATATTCATTGGCCTGTGTGATCAGTACCCGCTTACCCTTAAGTCTCTTATCCATTTACGCCTCCCTTTGCGCATGAGTATTTAGCCAGTTTATTATAAGTGGATTAATCCTATCCGGGGCCTCGCGGTGTAGGAAATGTCCAACACCAGAAACCCGCTCAATCTCAAAACCTTTTGTAAAATTTTCCGGTAAGAATGTATGATCAAACATGCGTGTATCAATACACCCATCATTCTCGCCCGTAATCGCCAGAGTCGGCACGCCCACTTTGGTCATCTGTGTCATGGCGGTTGGTTTAAATCCCAATAATGCACTCAGGGTTGCATTGCGGCGGTAATAAGCCAGCATAGCTTTCAACACACCTTTGGCTTCAAAGGTCGCACGTAAATTATCCCATTCGGCGTGTGATAATTCATATCCCGGTGACCAGTCTCGCCACAATTTACGGATCAAAGCCCAGTCATTTCGTTTGACGGTCCACTCGGCAAGACCGCGTAGTTGAAAGAAATTCATATACCATGATTTCACAGCCTGACCCGGCACTTTTACCAAAGCTGGTCCGAAGCGGGCACCATGGGGGACGGCCATCGCCGTGATTGAATCTATCCGCTCTGGCACCATAGCGCCGGCGATATAAGCTATAGCCGCGCCCCAATCATGGCCGACGACATGAAACTTTTGCACCCCTAATTGATCCGCCCATGCCAGCACATCACTTATAATGGCTTCAAAAGAATAATCTTGATCTACAGGTTGAGAGCCCGGTTCATAACCGCGCATCATAGGCGCGACAACATGAAAGCCAGCACTGGCAATTGCCTCCATTTGATGCTCAAAACTATTGGCGTTATCCGGAAATCCGTGCAAGCAAAACACAAGCGGTCCTTTTCCCGCTTCAAACGCCGAAAAAGTGAGAGACCCATGCGAAAGCGTTTTCGGTGTAATTTCAACCTCCAAAGTTAGATTCTAACTGGCAGTTAAATTATATACGGGTCAAGTTTTAAATCGTATTATGCAATCGCCTGAAATCAATTGTTGATTCCGATTTCGGGTGTTTTGAGTTACATAGCCATGGATTGATTTTGGGGCGTAATCCATTTTTCGATACATGCCTTAAGCTTTGTCAAGGCAATCGGCTTGGTCATATAATCGTCCATATCCCGCTCGAGGCATTTTTTCTTATCGCCACCCATAGCATGTGCCGTAAAAGCTATTATCGGTGTACGTGCGAGGCTCTGGGTTCTTTCAATATCCCGTATGGTTTGTGTGGCTTCAAAGCCGTTAATCTCCGGCATTGAAATATCCATTAGAATTACCTTTGGGGACAGTAATTGCCATTTTTCTATGGCTTGTTTTCCGTTATCGACGATTTTAAAGCTATAGCCTAATTCCGTCATGGCATGGCGGATGAACATCTGATTGACCTCATTATCCTCAGCTATCAAAACCTCGACTTCATTGAGTTCATCCGGGGGAAGAATGTCTTGGGCGTTTATATGATTTTCTTCGCGCGTAACGCCTGCAATTCCCGCAGTAGAGTTTAAGTTCATCGCCTTGAGTGTTTGTCCGTGCACAACATTATTAATAGTATCGAATAAGACCGAGCTGCGTGGGGGCTTGGTCATAAAACTCGCAGCACCGAGATCTTTCATACGGCGCGATAAATCTGCACTATCAACCGAGGAAAGCACAAGAACCGGTATATGATCAAATTTGGAATGTTTACGCAAAGCGGCTAAAAAATCACGCCCATCATGCTCTGGCATTTGGTAATCAAGTATAACGAGATCAAGTTTGATATTACGCTGGTCAGCTTTTTGCAGCAGGGCAAGTTCCGCTTTGGCTGATGGCGCCGTCACACATGACCACCCCCAATGCTGCATCATTTCCTTGAGGATATCACGGTTCACGGAACTATCATCCACAACCAGAATATTGAGTTTTTTCTGAGATAAAGCCTGTTTGGATTGCCGCTTCGCTTCTTGGTGCACAGGCAAATCGATCGTGAAGCTGAAAGTCGACCCTTTCCCAATTTCGCTTTCAACCATTAGCTCACCATCCATCAGCCTAATGAATGAGCGGGCAATTGTCAGACCTAATCCCGTACCACCAAAACGGCGTGTCGTACTCCCATCGGCTTGACGAAACTTATCAAAAATCAAGCCTATTTTATCGGCCGGGATACCTATGCCTGTATCTGTCACACTAAATGTAAGTGTAGATATTTCGTCCTCAGTCGACCCACTAACATCTACTAATATATGCCCCACTTCGGTAAATTTAAGAACATTGCCGAGAATATTTGTAATGATTTGTCGAATACGCCCGCCATCCCCGATAAAGGAGCTTGGCATGTCAGGTTGATAGCGCACAAGTACAGCAACGCCGTTATCCTTTTTGGCACTCGCAAGTAAGGCCGTCACATCCTCAATACTGTCTTTTAGATTAAATGGCTCCGGGTTGATTTCCATTTGGCCGGATTCGATTTTAGAAAAGTCTAATATATCATTTATGATCGTTAAAAGGGCGGAGCCTGAACGCTGGATAATATTGAGTAATTCCTGGTCTTCTGGACGAAGGTCGTGATGCATGAGAAGGTCACACACACCCATAATACCGTTCATTGGCGTTCTAATCTCATGGCTCATATTCGCCAGAAATTCCGACTTGGCCCGGTCAGCACTTTCGGCTTTAAGCTCAGCCTCTTTTAGCTTGGTAATATCAACGCCAGTTCCCGCCATGGTTTTGGCGCGACCATTTTCATCTTTAAAGACATCCCCCGTAAAATTCATCCAGATCATACGTCCGTCTTCAGGACGGATGGACACGATATTGAATAGAATAATGCTCTTCATCGATAATACAGCGTTTAATGGCCTGGATATTTCGTTCAATATCATCCGGGTGCACAATATCGTAATTTCCGTCAAAGGAGGCAGGTGCGCCTTCTGGGAAACCGATAATCTCGTGAAGCGTTTTTGACCACGTCAAGCTATTGGTGGCGATATCTAATTGCCACACCCCGACCTGCGACCCATCGATAGCGCGTCTGACCAGATCGGTGTCAAGCACGTCTACGGTTATGCCATTTTTTGTTTGCGCCATACACCCATTTAAATAGTGAACTTTACTCGAATCAAAATCTATAGATATGAAACTTGACCTAAATACTTAAGCCTATGTTAACTTGGGGTTGCGCTATTGTTGATTTAATAATTAATTTAACAATTACAATCATCTAGCAAATTTATAAAATCACTCATTTTACTTAAACCGAACATGAAAATAAAAAACGCACCTCCCTTTGGGGGAGATGCGTTCAAAAAGCAGGTTAAGCTGGGACTAAAACTTAGCCGTAATACCTGCAAAGAGACGCGGGCCAAAGACGTTAATCTCAGCAAAACTATCGAGTGTCGGATTGAATTGCTCCCGTGCCGTATTAAGAATATTCGTGCCCTCTAATGAGAGTTTCAGATTATCATTAATCTTATAAGATAGGCGGGCATCCATAACAAAGGCCTCATCAATAAAGCGTAAGTTCAGCGGTGTACCAATGAATTGCTGGAAGAACTCACTCCGGTATTTACCAATCAGCGTAAATGTTGCATCGCCAATATTATAATATACTTGACCATTAGCTGTGTGCTCTGACAGACCGACAAGGTTTGCCGGTGGGATAAAGCCCCCACGCGTACTGACGATATTACCATTTGCATCGAAAGTAACAGCCTCACCAAGGCGGCCATCTTCAAATTCAAAGTTAGAATCTGCATAGTTATAACTGACTTTAAAGCCTAGACCGCTTAAGGCGCCCGGTAGATAAGTGAATGCATGGGCCGCGTTTATCTCGACACCAAAAATATTATTCGTCTCATCAACCGTTGTTAAGACTGGCACAATAACATCTACATCTTCACCGTCGATTGTGAATGTCTCAGTCACTAATGTGTTTTGGAAGCCACCTGTAAAGTCTTTATAATATAAACCTACAGCCAGAATTGAATCCTCATTAGGATACCATTCAGCGGCTATATCAAAATTCCATGATGTAAATGGCTCTAAGGAAGGATTACCATTAGCCGTAACATTCCCAATAAAGTCGCTGAGTTGAAGCCCGTCATCCAAGGCGTTATCATCTAAAGTGGTAGTGGCAAATACACGACCATTGCCCAAATCAGACGGATCAGGTCGAGAGAGTGCGCGGAACACACCACCACGGACAAGAACATCCTCTTTCACCTCAGCTACAAAGTTAAAGCTTGGCAAAAGCTCAGAATAGCTAAACTCGGTCGTATCAGGAATAATTGGGCTATCGCCATCGGCTTCTAGACCGGTGACATTGCCTAAGTCATCAAGCTCAGCAACCAGATTAGTTCTGAAACTATTAGAGGTTACTGTTGTATCAACATAACGCAGACCGAAATTACCTCGCACAGGAAAACCTTGAATTTCGGTATCATAATCAAATTGACCATATAGAGCGAAGGTATCCTCTACAACATCAACAGATTGTACAAGCTCAGCATTCGTTGCATCATCCGGACTTGGCGCGACGACTCCGCGTCCAAGTAGGGTTTCAATCAAGCAATCAGGTGCAAAAGTTGGAAAGACATTACCCGTACCAGCCTCTAGAACATTTCCATCGCTATCAATATTGGTAATGAGGTTACCATTTATCTCACCGTCTAAGAAATTATCTTCTATGAAAGGCGTATTCAAGCAAGCCTCAGCTGCTGAGATACCTGCAATTTGGGCTTCATTGGGCGTATCTGTATCGCCATCCTCACCAAAACCTAAGCTTAGAAACTCAGCCGCGGTCGCTGTTACATCAATGTCACCATTGCTGTCGATAACAAATGTAGCCGTACTATTTGGAATCGTACCTGTTATACCTTCAAAATCATCGTTATTAAGGTCATTACCATTACCAAGTGTACCAAAGCCAACTAGATCGCCTAAACCCAAATCATTAGCGAGATCTCTTTCATCGCCAGTGCCTATATCAAGTTCAATAACGGCTAGAATATCAGGACCAAAACCACCGTCTAGGAATTCGGTGCCATCATCAAATTCTTGCTCAAAGCGAACGCGCGGTATTTGATCATAACTTTGTTCAGAATAACGTGCGCCTGCCTTAAAAGCACTGATGAAGTCATTATCAATTTGATATTCCGCATCACCTTTAATCGCCCAAATTTCATGATTACGGAACTGATTCAAATCTTCACGGACTTCAATATTATCATTGGTGAACTGTGAGAGATCATTCACATTTAGATTTAATGTCGTGAATTGATGCGCCTGACTTCCATTTTGCAGAACTTCTATACCGACATCTCTACCCGGAGTCGCGATACGCGCTTGGAATTGTTCTTCGCGTCGTGCTGTATCAGAATAGGAACCATCAATACTCACATTTAAACGGTCATTTACGTCATATGAGACATTACCACCTATGCCGATATATTCCTCACTCCGTATACTCGATTGAGACCTTAATTGGATATCACCTGAAGTCGAGGCAACACGTAGCGCGCCACTATCTGTTGTCTGAAGTTCAAAACCAGGGATTACATCATCTGCATCAACCTCAATATCGTTCGCATCAAATTCTATATCGCTACGGAATTCGGTAAAGGTACGATCAGAATATTGAATATCTGCATTAAATTCGAGACGGTCATTCGGGCGCCACTGGGCAGCACCAAAAATAGAATCGCGTGCATCATCTGTAATATTCTGCCGGAAACTCCGGCCTGATGTTGTCAAAACGATAGGCTCACCAAGGCCAATAGGTTGACCCGTTAATGGGTTAATTGTTTGCGCTGACTGTCTTTGATTACTGTCAAAGAAGGCATCCACCTGTTCTTGGGGCGTTAAGGTTGAATTCGGATCAATAGTTAAAACATCTGTTTCACCATCATCGCAAGATGCACCATCTAATTGTGACACACGGCAGGCATCAAATGTAGAGCTAGACCGCGCTTCTTGTTCCGCATTCGGGCGGCGCTGCAATTGCCCCCCAATAGAGATACCAAATTCGCCAAGAGCGTCACTTTCCCATTGATCTACATAACTGCCAGTCAAACGGTAACCAACAGTGCGCTCACGGTCATTAATATTGAGGTTATCAGGTTGGATACTACCTTTGGCCTGTAATTGTATGCGCTGCTTGCCATATTCAAGCGGCTTGAGGGTTGAAAGTGCGATTTGTCCGGCCACGCCCCCTTCAATGAAGCTGGCTTCTTGGGTTTTAAATACTTCGAGCTTATTAAAAAGCTCTGAGGGGAATTGTGAGAAATTCACAGAGCGGTCGCCCGAACCATTCGTCGCCTCGCGTCCATTAATTACCGTTGAACCCAGAAACGGCCCAAGACCACGAATAGAAACTTCTGTGGCCCCGCTACCTTCACGTTGCGAACCAACGGACGTAATCTGCTCAAGCGCCTCGGCAATAGACAAAGCCGGGAGATCACCAATTTCATCCGCGGAAAGACCGTCCACCACAGTCGTCGCCTGGCGTTTAATTTTAAGCGCGTCCTGAATGACAAGACGCGTACCCGTTACAACAACTTCGTCAGTACTGCTTTGACCACTCTCTTGAGCCTGTGCTGGAAGAGAGAGGGCGAGTGTGGACACACAAGCTGTGAGTAATAATGAATTTTTTAAAATGGAAGCCTGAACACCTCCGACCGAACGATTGCGTGACGACATGTTGATCATTAAATATTCCCCTTACAGAACTAATGCTAATATTTAAAACCAATACATTCATAAATGTCAACCTATTGTCAATACCGATTCTTATGTTTTGGTATTACCGATTAACTTTTTTATGCACTGTTGTATGTCTGAAGTCAGCACCTATTGCTCAGAGTTTGGGCTAGGCTAAGGGAGACTTTT
>CAZNCJ010000034.1:0-24265 GCA_964571595.1 uncultured Caulobacterales bacterium
CAATAGGTATGCCAAAGACCGAATTTGGATGACCAACAGCCACGAGCATAACCGGTTTTTCATTTTTGCCGCGATTGCAGATGTCATTTAAATAGCCAAGTTTGTCAGATTTATAAATCATGGAACCCAGACCGACAGAATGAACAGATGTGAGTAGCATGCCAACTGCCATGCTCGAACACATCATGCCTATATCAGCCTCGACTTTGGTGTGAGGCGTGGTTTTTATTTCACGGGCGTTTTCATCACTGAAAACAGCTATCAGCCAAGGAGCATTTTCAAGAAATGCTAAATGCTGATCATTTTTTGCTATTTCTTGAGGGTATGCGGTAATTTCCTTAGCGCGTATCTTGCTTTTGATCTCTGAATTGGAAATAGCCACAAACCGCCAAGGCTGCATGTGGTCTACACTTGGCGCGCTAGTGGCGGCCCGCAGGCATTCTTTTATAACGTCTTGGGGAACATTATCACTGGAAAAATCGCGTATAGACTTCCGTCTTCGCATCATGTCGGCGAAGCGACGGGCGATTTTTTCCATTTGGGATGGCGCAAATCTCTGATAGCCATCCATATTATGAGGTTTTATAGCGTTTCGCATAGTGAGCTTAAATAGATTAATCGTCGAACTTATCTTATAAAGATGAACAAAAAGAAATGCACAAAAACGTGATGTCAGAAGAATTTGCAGTTCCAGAAGGTGGTGTTTTTGCGGAAATTCGTAAGTGCAAATTGTGCTTATCAAGCAATCCACCAATTCCTGTCACGCCCAGACCCATTATTTGCGGTACTTCCAAGTCAAAAATCCGGATCATCGGCCAGGCCCCCGGAACGCGCGTTCATAATAGTGGCATTGCCTTTGATGACCCCTCAGGGGATAGATTGCGAGACTGGTTGGGTGTTAAGCGGGATGTATTTTACAATGAAGATATATTTGCGATTACCCCTATGGGATTTTGTTTTCCGGGCTTGGATAAAAAGGGCGGAGACCTTCCGCCTCGTAAAGAATGCGCGCCTTTCTGGCAGCCAAAATTGAAAACTGAATTCCCTAATGTCGAGCTGACTTTATTAGTCGGCATGTATGCTCAGAAATATTACCTGCCCAAAAGAAAGTATAAAACCCTGACAGAAACCGTAAAAAACTGGCGTGAATACGCCCCGGACATCTTACCACTGCCGCATCCCTCATGGCGAAATACGGGCTGGATTAAAAAGAATCCCTGGTTTGAGGAGGTTACACAATATTTGAATGATAGAGTTGCGACCTTGTTAACACTTGATTAATCGCGTGGGTTAAAGGCGACTTTACCTTATTTCTACACACGATAATAATTTTTATGTCCTAGAGATGATTTAATCCGAATAATCGGGGTAAATACTTTTGGGAAAAAAATATGTCTTTTAAAAAATTAGCTTTAGCAGGCGCTTCTGTTGCCATGCTTTTTGGAAGTACTGCAAATGCTTCCGTTATTGATAGCCCATTCTTCCAAGTTTTGGGTGTCGTTGTTGTTTGGGGTGGTACATCTGCTACAGATGAAACGCCTATCGTAAATGACTTTGTTCTTTTGACACCTGCTTCTGGTGAAGCTGGTGCTGATCTTATCGGCGGTTCTGCTGTTGATGGATTTACAATCGTAACAGGCGATCTTGACAGCACTATTGGTGGTGAGAGCTTTACCGACGGAAATTCAGATGGTGTTCTGGATGCTTCTGACAGCTTATCATCATTCAGCCTTGACAATACTGTCGATAGTTCTGGTCTAGTATCAAGCTATAAGTCTTCTTTTTATGTTGCTTCTAACGCTGCTTTCGACATTTACGCCGAAGCTGACGCGGCGCCAACTGCAACTGATGACTGGGCAGCACTAACAGGTGCCGAAGCTCTTACGAATGATAAGATTTCTTATTCTTTCGCACCTGCTGTTGCGGGTGGAGCTGCTGAAACCGGAACACAGGGAACTGTGAATTACGGTGCTAACGCTCAAGATCCGTCTGCAGCTACGCAGCCTACACTGTCAACACTTGCTGATATTGACACAGGCCCAACACAGGTCTTCGCAGGTGCTCAGCGTACAGCGAGTGCACGTGGTAGCTTGGCTTCACAGTCAGTACGTTTTGATGCTGAATATGCTCTTGATCAAGGTTACGACCTGTCATTGGGTGTCGGTACAGTCACGACTAACGTAACTTACACAGTCTACGTACCATAATAAAATAAGCTCACGCAGAACTTATTGAGAGGTCGTCGGGTTTCCGGCGGCCTCTTTTTTTGCACAACTGATAAGTCAGAACTTTAGTCCAATAATATCTTACTTAAAATGTATATTGAGGAATTGTAGAAAGGCTGGCCAATCCTCTTTGACAACGCCGTGTGTGCCCGAGCGCATCCAGAAAGCTATATCTGCCGCGGGTTGGAAGTCTGCGAGATTAGTTTGGGTGAGACCTTTTTTCGCGTAAAGTTGATAAACAGGTGTTGCGCCTAGTCCGGCATTATAGGCTCCATTAGGATCTGACCAGACATCACGGCGGGCATTGCCGAGTAAAATAGGGCGAGGCGCAGCCAGAGCGAGCAGGTAATGCTGATCATAGGTAAGATTGCTCTCTGAGAAATTAGACGAAAACCAATGCGGGAATTGCTCGGTAATAGCAGCAACTGTCTCTCCGGGTTTATCGCGCGACAAGGAAGCCCCGCCAGTACCCGATTGGTGTGCGATAGCTCCGTCAATATTTTCGTCAAAAGCCGTCGCGAGGAGGGCGGTTTTACCGTATCTGGAATGGCCGTAAAGAACGGCCTTTGAGAACTCGCCCTTGGATTTTAGATATTTGGCAATAAGCGAGTATTGTTTTGCCCAAGCGCCAATAGCTCTATAGCTGGCAGGTGTGTCCGTAGCTGCAAAAAAACTGGAAAGCGCGGCCAGACCACTTTCACGGCTATCTGGGATAAATTCGGGCGGATAAAGAATGGCAAAACCATAGCCAAAATCTAATATATCCTCAATAGGCGGTGTGCGTATATAACGCCCAAAAATAAAGCTCGCTATTCCCTTCAAGATACTGCCGCCGTCGCAACTAAATGTTATACCTTCTGGTTGGGATAGACCCGCTTGTGGGAGGACATCATTGACCGGACAAAAGCTCTGCATAATAATTATAGGGTATGCTTCTTTACGCGGGGAGGGTGCTGTGATGGCAGGTTTTACAACGACAAGGTCAAAGGCTTTAGAACTCGCATTCCTCGCATTTGAGGCAGATGGTAGAGATATCGCCATGCGGTGATGTTCAATTATGCCGCGTCCGCCAAAATGTAGTGCGTCTTTTTGAGTAACAGATAAGGTTTGTAGAGTTAACTGGTCCGGATAGGGGCCGTATATTTCTTTTTGCAGCGTGTCTTTAATCTGCGCTTTCTGGCTCTCCCATTCGGAGAGGTTGGTCAGATTGGAAAGTGATGGTTGCGCGGTATTGCCAGAGGGTTTTTTAGAGGCTGTCTGTAAAATCATACCCGCCGTGCTGCATGAAGTAAGAAGGGCGTAAATACATATAATCGCCAGAGTTAAACTGGCTGTTTTAAATCGATCAAAAGTGCGTCTTTTAACTAAGTTCGAGGGCATTGAGAGCTTGATCTAGGTCCTCTTTCAAATCGTCCAAATGTTCAAGGCCACACGCAAATCTTACAACTGGCCCGCCAAATTCTGTATCATATTTACGTTTTAATTGCGGATCACAATAAATCACAAGACTTTCATAGCCGCCATAAGAAAAGCCAATGCCAAAATATTTAAGCCTATTGATGAATCTATGGACTTCCGCTTCGGTGCAGGGTTTTAAAACGACGGAAAATAGAGCGCCGCCTCCGGTAAAGTCACGTTTCCAAAGGGCATGATCTGGATGTTGCTCTAACGCTGGATGTATGACCTGCGCGATTTTCTTATGTTTTGCGAGGAAACTAGCAAGCTCATAGCTTGTCTTTTCTTGGGCCTTAAATCTATGGGCGACAGTCCGAAATCCGCGTAAGATTTGATATGCGTCATCGGGCGAGGTGGCATTTCCAAGATATTTTGCCGTCAGCTCGACTTGTCGGGCTATAGTGGCTGAACGACTAATCACGGCCCCAAAAAGAATATCGCTATGACCGCCAAAAAATTTAGTTGCGGCGTGTACGCTAATATCCGCGCCGAGCTTGAGCGGGTTTAGAGTAAGCCCGGCTGACCACGTATTATCGACAATGGTGGTAATTTTTTTTGCCTTAGCAATTTCGCAAATAGCAGGAATGTCTTGAATTTCAAGTGTCAAAGAGCCGGGGCTCTCAAGACATATTACCGAGGTGTTCTTTCGGATCAGTTTGGATATATCAGCGCCGATCCGCGGATTATATATCTCCGTTTCTATATTCATTTTCTTTAGGAAATTATCACAAAAATATCGGGTAGGGCCGTAAGCACTATCGGTGAGTAAGATATGATCTCCCGCCTTAGCCTTCGCCAAGATGGGCAAAGTACAGGCTGCTAAACCTGAAGGTACGAGTGTTGTCCCGCTACCGTCTTCAAGTTCGTTAAATAGGGTTTTTAGCTGGTCATGCACCTCGGCCCCATGACGCCCATAGCTACGTGCATCTGACGTATATAAATCTTCTGAGCGCTCAAATAAAAGCGTCGAAGCCCTTGTAATGGAAGGGTTTACGGAGGTACCTTTGCCCGCTTTTGGACGTCCCTTATGTGTGAAGTATGTTTCTTTTTTCATCACTTTACTCTAATAAATGACACGACTGTATACGGCGCGCGTTTAAGATATTTCCACTGGAGCGTCTTCAATAGATCCATTTGTGTCACCCCATTCTGCCCAGCTACCGTCATATAGATATATATCCTTCGCCCCAAGACGTGCGAGGTTAAATGCCAGACCTGCTGCGGTAATACCAGACCCGCATGTTGTGACAATGGGACTATCTAGGTCAAGACCAACTCTATCAATCATCGCCTTTATCTCTTCCAAAGAAATAAATTTATGCGCCTTATCGCGCAAGGTGCCAAAGGGTAAAGACAGGCTGCCGGGTATATGCCCAGAACGCAGGCCGGCCCTAGGTTCAGGACTTGTACCATCAAACCTGCCTTTTGGCCGCGCATCTACTATTTGTATCGCGCCGAGTTTCTCTTTGAGTGCCGCCTTATCAATGACCCCCGCTTTGGGATTTGAAGGGATATATTTACTTGGTACTGTTGGAATAAAGGATTGCTTTTGCAAGTTATGTCCGGCTTCAATCCAAGCTGGGAGCCCCCCGTCAAGCACGGAGACTTTTTCATGTCCAAACATGCGTAAAGTCCACCAAAGTCGCGGGCTGGAGAACAGGCCGTGGCGATCATAACAGACAATATGATCTTCTGGAGTTAGCCTCATTCCTGACATGGCCTTTGTAAAGATATCTGTACTTGGCAACATATGCGCCATGGAGGCGCTTTGATCTGCAATCAGGTCAATATCGAAAAATTGGGCACCGGGTATGAAACCTTGGGCGAGCTTGGCTGCCTCTCCCGGGAGGCACCATGTTGCGTCTAGGCACTTGACCTTATTTTGCGAGAGTAATGCCTGTAAATCGTCGACACTTATCAGGGCAGCATGAGAGGGATTTAGGTTAGCCATGAGGGCACAGGCAGGTCTTTTTCGCGCAGGAACTCCGGATTATATATTTTTGACTGATAGCGCTGTCCGTAATCGCATAATATGGTGACAATAGTATGTCCAGGACCCATTTCGCGCGCCATGTGAATGGCTCCGGCTATATTTATACCCGATGAGCCGCCAAGACATATGCCTTCGAGTTGGTTAAGCGAGAAAATGATTTCGAGGGCTTCTTTGTCGCTAATGCGGTAAGCCTTATCGACTTTCACATTTTCCAAATTGGCCGTTATCCTGCCTTGGCCAATACCTTCTGTTATTGAGCCGCCCTCTGTTTCAAGAACGCCGTCCTTATAATAGCTATACATTTTAGACCCATAGGGGTCTGCAACGCCAATTTTAATGTCGGGATTTCTGGCTTTTAGCGCCAAGGATACACCGCCTAAAGTGCCGCCAGAACCGACCGCACAGATAAAGCCATCAACTTTTCCATTTGTTTGTTCAAAAATTTCCGGCCCAGTTGTTTCTATATGGGCATTCCGATTGGCAAGATTATCGAATTGATTGGCCCAGATCGCGCCGCTCACTTCTTTTTGGGCAAGTTCTTCAGCGATACGTTGGGAGACATGCACATAATTGCCCGGATTAGCATATGGTACAGCATCGACCTCAATAAGTTCCGCGCCCAGCAAACGCACCGCGTCTTTCTTCTCCTGACTTTGCGTACGCGGCATTATTATTTTACATCGATAACCAAGGGCACTTGTGACCATAGCCAGTCCAATGCCTGTATTTCCGGCTGTGCCTTCGACAACCACTCCGCCGGGTCGAAGCTCGCCTGTGTCTTCGGCTTCCCGTATGATTTGCAGAGCTGCCCTGTCTTTTACGGATTGACCGGGATTAAGAAATTCGGCTTTCCCGTAAATTTCACATCCTGTAAGTTTGGAGGCTTCATTCAGCCTTAACAGGGGGGTGTTCCCGATCATGTCGATAACAGATTTAAATGCCATGAATCTCTCCTTGCCGACACTATATGTCATGAATTGAGCGGTGCAAGTATAGATAACTATTTAAAAAATCAGGGGGGCTATTTCCCGCTATTTTTCTTTTTTTCTTCTCGCGCTTTGCGCTTTTCCTCGCGCTCACGTTTTAGATCGACGGGCGTCACAGGGCTATCAATGACTTCAACAATTTCATTATCTTGGAGCAAGGGCACACGTTTTGGTAAAATGCCGGAATCAAAAACCGTCTGTACGCGTTTAGGCGCATTGAGACGTAAATCTTCATAAAACAGATTTGAGGGAAGCGTTCGGAATTTGGCTCCGAATTTGAAGCGGGGACGCCTTAAGCTCCGGCTTTTGGGTTTATCGATCAATAAAATCCCGTCCATACATTGCGCACCTGTTTGTTTAACGAGTGGGGCTGGCCAAGTTTTCGGATCAATCCCTTCCGCTGCGATACCGCCCTTGTGCAATCGTCTGGGGGCATAATCGGTCGTGCGGTTCCATAAAAGTGGATTAACACAAAGCAAAGGCCTGCCTTCCACTATCGTATAGTCTTTTTCTCCGTAGACTTTCGCTTGAGAGATAAACCTCTTGGCCGTGACGCTTTCATCAGAGGTGAAAGCACCGAATGCAACGACGCAACCCGCGTCAATTTCTGTTTCACATGGTTTAAGTTTGGGAAAACTGGTTTCGAACTTATCCAAGGGCAGAGGATGGTCGATAATATAGGCAGCGGCCAAGCGTTTATGCAGGTCGCCTTTTTGAAAAAAATCTTCCAATATACGCTGGACATGTGAAGCGCCTTGCCCGTGCCCCGCAATAATGATGGGGCGTTCGGGCGGAGAATGGTTTAGGAAGGTTTCAAACGCTCTTTTTACATCCATATAGGCTAAATTTTGCGCGCGCCTTGCATCCTCCCGATTGGTTAAAAACGTATATATAGAAGATTGCCGATAATAAGGCGCAAATAAACGCCCTGCACTGGCATAGGGGGCGACATAATTTGGCCGAACAATGCGTTGTAATTTTGTGATGCGACGGTCATCATCGACAGGAAGGTTCCAATGCTCACCGCCTCTATAGACTGCCGGTACCACGATAAAAACATCCCCTAAGGTTTCCTCGGTAAACGGGTCAACTTTGAAATCAGGTATAGAAATCCAGCTCTCAGGATTAGAGTAATCGGGCGCAGTCGGTTTAATATAGGTTTGAAAGGGTTCACCCGGGTCTTGCACTGATTGGAATATGGCGTCGCGATTTATATAAAGTGTGAATAGAATTAACCCCAATATGCCGCAAATAATTGCAGTTCCTAGTCCGGGTTTTAAAAAATGTCTTAAATTCGTCATATCTCTATTTTAAAATACCACGTATAGGCATAATGAACCAGATGAGTCTGTACAGTCTTTCGTGCCGACATGACGTGTTTTTAATGGAATTCAAATGACAGATCGTAGTGCAACACCTGATAAATCCCAAACCAGCCTGTTTCGGTGGATTAGAAATCGCTTCTTTACAGGTGTGATCATTGCGCTACCTATTGTAGCGACTATTTGGGCGGTGACATGGTTTGTCCAAAAAATAGATGAAAATGTCCTGAAATTCCTTCCCGGAGAGTGGAATCCCAAAACTTATCTCGGTTTTGATATTCCGGGGCTCGGCTTGATAATAGCGATTGTACTTTTATTTGTTCTCGGCGTTTTGGCGTCAAACTTTTTCGGCAATGCGATTATTAAATCCGGCGAACGCCTACTGGCTCGCGTGCCCGTCGTCAGCCCAGTCTATAATGCTCTAAAGCAAATCGTTACAACTGTTGCAGATCAAAAAGACCGCGCTTTTCGGGATGTTTGTTTGATTGAATATCCCAGACCGGGATTGTGGGCGATAGGGTTTGTGACGGCTGATCTGGAAGGGGCGCCCAAGACCTATCTTAAAGAAGATTATGTCTGTGTTTTCGTGCCCACTACGCCAAACCCGACATCTGGCTTTCTATTGTTTTCAAAATCCACTGATATTCAGATATTGGATATGACACCAGAGGAGGGGGCGAAGATGATTATTTCCGGCGGAATGGTGACTTCAAATGAAGACCTGAAAGACCTCCAAGCGCGTATCGAGAAAAAATAAGATGCTATTGGCTGGCATTCACCCTAACCAGCATTCACCTTATCCAGCATTCATAAGAGCGATGCCGTAATCCTGCTCAAACAAATAGAGCAAGATACGCGCATTCTCACCGCGTTCAGATTGAAGCTGCGGGTCGGTTTGGGCGAGTAGGCGCGCATCTTGCGCCGCTGTTTCTAAAAGGCCGCGATGCTTATCCAGATCCGCTAATTTATAATCTGGTAATCCGCTCTGTCTTGCGCCCAGCAGGTCACCCGTCCCGCGTAGCTTCCAGTCCTTCTCTGCAATAAGAAATCCGTCTTGCGAGCTGCGCATAATTTCTAGCCTTTCTTTGCCAGAAACCGAGAGCGGGCCTTTATACAGAAGCAGGCAGCTTGAGGGTTTGTCAGAACGTCCAACACGTCCGCGGAGCTGATGTAATTGCGCGAGACCAAAGCGCTCTGCATGTTCAATGACTATGACAGTGGCGTCAGGGGCGTCGACCCCCACCTCTATAACGGTCGTCGCGACGAGTATGTTGAACTTCCCGTCTTTAAAAGCTTGGGCAGTGCTGTCTTTTTCCTTCGGGCTCATCCTTCCGTGTAATAAAGCGACCTTGTCACCAAAAACGGCACTGAGTTGTCGGTGACGATCTTCTACCGAGGTCAGGGCCATAATTTCGCTATCTTCTACTAAAGGACAAACCCAATAGATTTGCCCGCCTTTCTCAACGGCGCGCCCGATAGCTTCGATAACATTATCAAGTTTTTCAAGAGGTATAATGCGTGTGTCTATATCACGGCGACCGGCTGGCTTTTCGTCCAGCTTGGAGACATCTAAGTCCCCGTAAGCGGTTAGGGCCAGAGTACGCGGAATAGGCGTGGCCGTCATGACAAGCAGGTCGGGTTTGCGACCTTTTTGCGTAAGCCTTAAGCGGTCATGCACACCAAAGCGATGTTGCTCGTCAATTATAACAAGGCCTAGATCCTTGAATTTTACCTTGTCTTGAAAAAGGGCATGGGTCCCGACAACGACATCAATATAGCCGCGCTCTAGTCCTGTTGCGAGGGCTTGGCGGGGTTTGCCTTTATCGCGACCCGTAATGGCATGCACGCTTAATCCGGCAGGTTCGAGGAGAGTTTTGAGAGTTTCCGCATGTTGGCGAGCTAAAATTTCAGTCGGGGCCATAAGAGCGACTTGCGCGCCGCTTTCACAAATATGCGCAGCCGTTAAGGCCGCGACAAATGTTTTACCCGCGCCGACATCCCCTTGAAGAAGTCGCGCCATACGGTAGGGCGATTTCATGTCCTCGAGAATTTCCTCAAAAGCTCTGGTCTGGGCTGATGTGGCTTTGAAGGGCGCGGCGTTTATAACGTCCTGCACATATTGGTCGTCATTTGTATAAGATCGTCCAGAGCGCTGCCGCGTGGTTTCGCGCACAAGCGCCATAGCGAGTTGTTTAGCAAATAATTCGTCATAAGCCAGTCTTTGGCGCGGCGGGGCATCGGGTTTTATATCCACGGGATGCTCCGGTTTATGGATGCGCTGCAAGGCCTCATGAAAACCGGGCCAGTCTTGACGGGTAATCATTGCCGGGTCGAGCCATTCCGGCAGATCAGGTATCGTGAGAACGGCTTGCCCCAGTGCCTTACGCGCAACCTTTTGAGAGAGGCCAGCACTAAGAGGATAAAGCGTTTCATAGACGGGTAGATCGTCTATCTGTTTGGGCGCGAGGATATAATCCGGGTGCGTCATTTGCAGTTCAGTATTAAAAACTTCCGTTTTGCCTGAAATTATCCGTGTTGCGCCCTCAGGACATATACGTTGGAGATAATCAGCACGCGCCTGAAAGAATACTAAAGTCATTTCACCCGTATCGTCATAGGCTTTGATGCGGTAGGGGCGTTTGCGATGGGTTGGTACATTATGACGACCAATAGTGACCGTGAATGTGCAAATTTCGTCTTTTCGAGCCCCCGAGATTGTTGGACGATAACTCCGGTCTATCAGGCCTGTTGGCGCGGTTAAAATAAGGTCTTTTATCCGTGGACCCATAGCGCGTTCTAAGGCGGCTTTCACGCGCGCGCCTACGCCTTTTAGTGTGGTGACGTCAGCAAAAAGTGGAAATAGACTATCTGGCCGCATAAGTCTTTTTGTACTTAAATAGGGTAGAGTTCAAGCCTTAGCTAAGCTTGTTTTATTAGAAGGCTGTCCAGAAAAAAAGCAGGGCCTAACGGCACCTGCTTTGAGGGGAAGGGTATATGAGTTGCGGCTACCGCCTGAACTTCCTGAACCCACCTTCAGTTCGTTTGGTTCGGTAGCGCAAATATGTGATAGCAAACCGAAACTGAACGCTGACCTAAAAAATCCACCTAAATTCGTTAATTTGCGTTTACTATAAATGTTATCTTAAGGCGAAAAATATGTCAGTCTTTGAGTGACAGCCCTACCGCTTATATGTAAGAGGGCAGGCGATAATTGACAAAGATATAAAATGACTGACATCCGCCGTAAACGTCTACTATACCGCGCTAATTACCGCGGATTTAAAGAAGCTGATCTCTTATTGGGCGGGTTCGCCAAAGCCAATATCGAGACTTTCTCTGAGGATGAGTTGAGCATGTTTGAGCACTTATTGGGTGCAAAAGATCATGACATTTATAATTGGATTACAGGGAAGGCCGATGTTCCCGCCCAATATGATACCCCAATATTTGCCCGTTTGCGTGTGTTTAAGCCCGAGATTTAAACTTGATACAGCTTAATCGATATGCGGGCTTTGAGCAGAGCCTACTTGCCGCAGGTGTGCCTGATGGTGTTGATGCGCTTATTGTGTCTCGTACTGTTCGGCAGAGACATAAAGCTGGTGAGTGCGCGCGCCTTATGTTCGTGGCGCGTGATGATAGCCGGGCGACAAATTTTATGGCGGCCTGTCGTTTTTTTGCTCCGGACATACCAGTTCTATATTTACCCGCTTGGGATTGTCTGCCATTTGATCGTGTCTCGCCCTCACGTATATCGGCCGCACGACGGGCTTCTACTTTATATGCTCTGCTCAATATAGGACCCGATGCGCCTTTAATAATTGTCTCTACTATTAGTGCTGTCACACAAAGAACGCCGCCGCGTGAGATTATCTCTAAAGCTGGGTTTTCCGCAAAAAAAGGTCAAATGCTCGAGCGTGAAACTCTCCAGACCTATCTCAGCGAGAACGGTTATTCACGTAGCTCGACCGTTATGGAGCCTGGGGATTTTGCCATTAGGGGCGGCCTTGTAGACATTTTTGCGCCCGGGACCGAACTACCGATACGTCTTGATTTTTTCGGGGATGAGCTTGAGAGTATTCGCAGTTTTGATGTCGATACGCAGCGTTCTATCGCCGCGCTTGAGCGGGCAGACCTTGCCCCCGCCAGCGAAGTTTTCGTCACTGAAGCCTCAATATCAAAATTTCGTAAAAACTATATTGCCGCTTTTGGGGGCGGTATTAATCAAGACCCTGTATATGCTTCTGTCTCTGAAGGGATGAAACCGCAGGGCATAGAGCATTTCATGCCTTTGTTTTATGATCGCACCGAAACCGTGTTTGAGTATGTTGGTCAGGACGCGCTAGTCGTATTTGACGCTTTACTCTCTGAAGCGCGTCAGGAACGACAAGACGTAATAGCTGATTTTTTCGAAGCTCGACAAACCCATTTGGAAACCCGTGATAGTGGCTCGGGCGATCCCGGTAAAACTGCAGGCTTATTCAGACTTTTGTCCATTGAGAGCCTTTATATTTCCGAGACGGGGTGGCAGGAGATCTGCAAGGGTATAAATACCCGCCAGCATACCCCCTTTATTCCGCCAGATAGTCAAGACCTCGTTGACTTTGGCGCACAGGCAGCGCGCAGTTTCTCTACTGAAAGGCGTACAGAAGGCGTGAATGTGTTTGATGAGGTCGTCACGCATTTAAAGGCACTTCAAAGCGCGGGCAAAACCATATTAATCGCGGCGTGGACAGAAGGGTCGTCTGAACGCTTGGCGAATGTTTTAGAAGACCATGCGCTGTCTATCGGCCAAGTTGAGAGCGGGCCTGCTGCGTTGAAACTTCCTAAAGGGCAAATTAAACGCATAACCCTGCCGATTGAGCATGGATTTACCTTTGGTGATCTCGCGATAATTTCCGAACAGGATATTCTTGGTGATCGTCTGGTTAATCGAGGGCGTAAACGCAAAGCTAAGAACTTCATTTCAGAGGCAGCAAGCCTGAATGCCAGTGATTTAATCATTCATATCGATCACGGCTTGGGGCGGTATATCGGCCTGAAAACATTGAATGTTCAAGACGCGCCGCATGATTGTCTAGAGCTTGAATATGCAGGCGGGGCCAAATTATATCTACCCGTAGAGAATATTGAGCTTTTATCGCGTTACGGCAAGGGCGGTGATAATGTCGTTCTTGATCGATTGGGTGGTGCGGCCTGGCAATCCCGAAAGGCGAAAGCCAAAAAGCGGCTGCGTGATATGGCCGCCGAGCTTATCAAAATAGCCGCCAAGCGTGCCATGAAAACTATGGAGCCCATAGAGGTGCAAGAGGGGGTTTATAATGAGTTTTGCGCACGCTTTCCTTATGCCGAGACGGATGATCAACTGGGCGCAATCGAAGACGTTATGGAGGATTTATCCTCTGGCCGGCCTATGGACCGTCTTATTTGCGGCGATGTCGGATTTGGTAAAACAGAAGTGGCTTTGCGCGCGGCTTTCGCTGTTGCTATGTCAGGACGCCAAGTCGCGATCATTGCGCCTACAACTTTATTGAGCCGCCAGCACTACCAAACCCTCACTGAGCGCTTTCGCGGATGGCCTATCAAGGTCGGGCAGCTTTCGCGCTTAGTCTCCGCTAAAAAGGCAGCACTTACGCGCGAAGAATTAGAAAAGGGGCGTTGCGAGATTGTCGTCGGGACACATGCGCTTTTAGCCAAGTCTGTCAAATTTTCAGATCTGGGTCTTTTAATTGTCGACGAGGAGCAGCGCTTTGGTGTGGGCCATAAGGAACGCCTCAAACAGATGCGCGCCAATATTCACGTCATGACATTAACGGCGACGCCTATTCCGCGCACACTGCAAATGTCGCTCTCGGGTATTCGTGACCTCTCCCTGATTGCTACTCCGCCAGTCGATAGATTGGCCGTGCGCACCTATGTCTCGCCCTTTGATGTGGTAAGCGTTAGAAAGGCCTTGCTGCGCGAGCGTTACCGCGGCGGGCAGAGCTTTTTCATAGCCCCGCGTATAGCCGATCTTGCAAGACTGGAGGAGTTTCTGCGCGAAGATGTGCCAGAGGTGAAATATGTCATAGCCCATGGGCAAATGACGCCCACTGCCTTGGATGATATTATGACGGCCTTTTATGAGGGCAAATATGATGTCTTGCTCTCAACCTCGATCATTGAGAGTGGTATTGATATCCCGACGGCCAATACAATGATTATCTACCGTTCTGATAGATTTGGTCTTGCCCAGCTCTATCAGATGCGCGGACGGGTCGGGCGCTCCAAATTACGAGCTTATGCTTATCTGACGACACCTGAAAATAATGTCGCGACACCAGAGGCCTTGCAGCGATTAAAAATATTGCAATCACTTGATAGCCTTGGGGCAGGGTTTACACTTGCCAGTCATGATCTGGATATGCGCGGGGGCGGAAACCCTTTGGGCGAAGAACAATCCGGGCATATTAAAGATGTGGGTGTCGAGCTTTATCAACATATGCTCGAAGAAGCTGTGGCGGAACTGCGCGAAGATCAGGACGATTTGAGGGATCAGTCTTGGTCGCCGCAAGTCAATGCGGGTGTCGCGATATTGATAGCCGAGAGTTATATCTCTGATCTTAACCTGCGCCTTGCCACTTATCGCCGTATTTCTGAGATTAAGGATGATGAAAGCAGTGAGGCTTTGGCGGCCGAGTTGATAGACCGTTTCGGGCCTCTGCCAAAAGAAGTGGAGTCGCTGTTAAAAGTGATGAAAATCAAGCGTTTATGCCGTAAGTCTCACGTAGAGAAAATTGATGCTGGCCCGCGCGGACTTGTCCTCACTATGCGTCATAAAGATGTTAAAGACCCATCTGTAATACTCAATGCGATCACACAGAATAAGGGGTGGCGCTTACGCCCAGATCAAACCATACTGGTCGTGGGCAAATTTGATCATGACGATGCGCGTTTAAAAGCGGCCGAGCGAGCTGTTAAGGCTTTGATTGTGGAAGGCTAAAGACGTTTGATAGAACGGGTTTTGTCTAATTTGTGTTTAGAGCAAGAGGTGTGGATTGGCGGGTCTCAGATAGATCGCCCAGATTTTGGTAAAGGCGGACTATAAATTCTTGATAAGTGTCATCATTTTGAAGTTCAGTGCTTGCTGTGGTTATTTGCATCGTAAATGATTTGGGATCTTGCTGTCCGGTTTCAAAAGCTGCGCAATCGACCACGCCTGATATTCTCTCAATGACAGAATTTATCAATTTGGACGGCATGCCCGGTATGGCAATGAAGAAAAGATCATCTTCAATACGTGCGACAATGTCTTGCATGCGGACGAGATTTTTAATCATCCCCCCAATCTGAGCATTGGCGCGCGCGATCTTATCGACGGGTAGGGGGACATCCAGGTTTTTAAATGTTCTTACAGCAATAAGGGAAATAGGTGTGTCCGTTTTTTTGTAATAGTTACAGATACGCGCCATATGTTTTTCAAAAAAGTTGGCGTTAAATGTGCCCGAAGCAATATCAGAGCAGGCTTCCCCGCCAATGAGGTTGAATTCCGTTTTGAGTTGCGAATGAATACGGTGGTAATTCGCCAGTTCCATAATCCGGCCCGCGATTTCAATTTCGTCGGAATTGTGGGGAATGATGTCTTTAACCCCGCTCTCAAAGGCTTTTTCTTTATATTCAAATGTTTCGTCATTTACCAATAGCAGGCTCGGTACATGATATAATTTTGAATTGCGCAACATAGTGGACGCAATAGTCAGGGCAGGCTCGGCCCCCTTTAAAGCGTTCATGACAACGGCGTCAAAGCTAGATTCGTGTAAGAAATCAAAGGCGCTAAAGGAAGTGAAGGCGGCGACGACTTCTACATTGCGTTTTTGCAAGGCATTTATAATCACCATGAACTCAGGAGAGGCTTCACCAATAAATAATATACGATAGGGTTTTGCCAAGTCTGCTTCACTTAGTGAATGTGTTATGTCAAAATCTTGAGACAATGTTTGGGTGCGCAGTTCAATTTCGCGCTCCATTTCCTGGAGCCTGATCATAGAGTTTACGCGCGTTGAAATTTGCGAGGGGTGAACAGGTGGAAAGAGAACCGAGTCAAATGTGTTATTTTTCAAATCACCTATTCGGTTTATCGCGGCAATTATCGGCAGATTGCTATTAGGATATGTGTCTCTGACTTTCTGGGTTAGCCTGTTTAAATGTTCAATATAATCAGAAAATACGAATAAAGCGGCAGAGGGTTGTGTTGACGGGAGTTCGTCAAGGTCCTCACCGTCAAATAAAGCAAGTTTCGTGTGATGCCCGATTTTATGGAGCTGTTTAGCCACGTTTACGGCGACTTCAAGATTATCTGTCGCTATCAAGACAAAATGCGGATTCGCATTGGCGTGTGCTGTCTCAGAGTTTTGAGATGATTCTAATGGCGTCGACATAAGACTTATGTGGGTTAAAAGTCTTTCCGATCCGTTAACTATAATGTTTTTGAGGGCGTTTTAGGCAGGGCTTATTGGCAATTACGATCCTTATTCTCAGCCTGTAAATAGGTCATAAGCGGCGCGAAATATTCTACAATGGCAGAACCGTCCATATCTGGCGAGCCCGTAAAGGTTTCCAAAGCTTCTTGCCAGGGCTTTGAAGCCCCCAGTTTAAGCATGGCATCAAGGCGTTTCCCGACCTCCTTATTGCCATATATAGAACATTTATGCAGTGGGCCTTCATAACCCGCGACATCGCAAGCGGCTTTATGGAATTGGAATTGTAAAATACGAGCTAGAAAATAACGCATATAGGGCGTATTTCCGGGAATGTGGAATTTTGCACCCGGGTCAAACGCATTGGCGGGGCGATCATCAGGGGGGCGAATGCCTTGATATTTCTCGCGTAATTCCCACCAGCCCGAATTATATTCTGAGGGGCTGTATTCGCCGCTAAAGACTTTCCAGCGCCATTGATCAACGAGCAAACCAAAGGGCAAGAAAGCAATTTTATCGAGCGCTTCTTTCATGAGAAGAGCAAGATCAGAATCGTCGCCCGGCACATCCTTCTCATCTAGAAGTCCGATTTGGACGAGATATTCAGGTGTAATCGATAAGGCAATCATATCCCCAATAGCTTCGTGAAAGCCATCATTCGCGCCGTCTTTGTAGAAAACGGGTTGGTCTTTATAGGCGCGTTGATAGTAATTATGGCCAAGCTCGTGATGGACTGTTACGAAATCTTCGGCATTGACTTTTGTGCACATTTTTATGCGAATATCATCCCTGTCATCAATATCCCATGCTGAAGCATGGCAAACCACTTCGCGGTCTCGGGGTTTTGTAATCAAGGAGCGCTCCCAAAAGGTTTCTGGTAGTGGCTCAAATCCGAGCGATGAGAAGAAGTCCTCTCCGACTTTGACCATTTTTATGGCGTCATATTCTTTCTCTACTAGTAGTTTCGTGAGATCAATATTTTCGCCGCCAAGATCAGGCGCGACTATGTCGTAAATGTTATCCCAGCTTTGGGCCCACATATTGCCAAAAAGATCTGCGCGCACAGGCTGATCTAGTGGAACGACTTCGTCGCCATATTTATCGTTTAGCTTGGTTTTAACGTGGCAATAAAGTTCGTCATATAAGGGTTTAACCTGTCCCCATAATCTGTCGGCTTCTTCGGTAAAGGCGTCTGCTTCCATATCATAACCGCCGCGCCATAATGCGCCCGTATCTTTATATCCAAGCTCCTGTGAGCCTTCATTGATGATGGTGACCATATCGGCATATTCAGTCTTCATGTCAGGCGAAATAGTGCGCCAGCCTTGCCAGACTTTTTTTAGCTCTGCCGGGTCGCGCAATGTGGCCATTAAATCTGAGGCCTCAAATAATGAGAGGATCTCGCCGTTATAGTCAAATTTACCCGTCGCGTATTTAGTATCGAGCGATGTCATGATGTCTGAGAGGGCTTCAGCAGCACCCTCCTTATCGGGGGCGGGGAAATAAGAGCCGCGTTTGAGGCCGTCCATTTTGCGTTGCATATCAACGGGAAGGGATAAATCATTAAATCTTTTGGCCTGATTAGACAGACGCGTGCTCAATTTGGTGAATTTCGCCCCTAATTTCGAAGCTAACCATTTTGTATCTTCTGTGATGAAATTGGCCTTTATCCATTCCGCCCGGTAATAATATGATGCCTGTTCGACAATATCTTTCTCTGCCTGTTCGAGGAATTCTTTGGCTTCTTGAACCGTCGGCTCTTTAGGCGCTGTATCATGCTCTATTGCATGATGTTCAGCAGCTTCATGTGGTTCCGTATGCGTGTGCGTTTCCGTTTGAGTACAGCCAGTAAGTAATAGTGTCGCAAGTGCGGCTGTTGTCATGAGGAAACGTTGCATAATCGGGCTCCAGATAATATGAACTATTTGAGTTACCGACTCTATTGGTAAGCATCCATTTAAAGGCGTCAATAGGTCGGCTGAGTTTTTCGAGCTTTATTGACCTAAATTAATAGACGGGGTTTAGAAATGACAGATAAGCGCGGATTACTTTTAGTAAATCTAGGCTCGCCTCAAGCCCCGACAAAAGAGGCTGTACGTGTTTATCTCGCTGAGTTTTTACATGATTACCGAGTCGTGGATACGTCCCGCTGGATTTGGTGTCCGGTACTGCACGGTATAATCTTGCGTACACGACCCGCTAAAACCGCCAAAGTTTACGAGAGTATTTGGTCTGAACCAGACGGTAAAGGTGGCAATGCCCAGACTGGTTGGGAAGAGGCCCCGCTTATCAGGATAACACGCGCTCAGACGAAAGCTGTTGCAGCTTTATTGGAAGACGAGAATGTGCATGTGGAAATGGCGATGCGTTACGGGCAGCCCTCAATAAGCTTTGCCTTTGAGCGGTTTAAGGAAAACGGGATTACCCAAATAGGTGTCTTACCGCTTTATCCGCAATTTGCTGGCGCGACCACGGCGTCTGTTTTTGACGGGGTTGCAAAAGCTATGAAAGGGCAGGCGGATGTGCCTGAGCTACGCTTTGTGCGAAATTATTATAAAGACCCTGATTATATTGCGACGCTGGGCAAGAGCGTAAAGTCCCATATAGAGGGACTTGGCTGGACGCCGGATCTTATATTGGCCTCATATCACGGCTTGCCGCAATCCTATGTCGATAAGGGGGACCCTTACCAAGCGGAATGTTTGGAAACCACGCAACTTTTACGGGACTATCTAGGCTATTCAGAACAGCAATTGCGTTCGACATTTCAATCCCGTTTTGGCCCTAAAGAATGGTTGCGGCCTTATACCGATAAAACATTGGAAGCTCTGCCGGGGCAGGGCGTGAAAAATATATGCGTGATAACCCCTGGCTTTGCGGCAGACTGTCTAGAAACCCTAGAGGAAATCAACATTGAAGGCCGCGAAAGTTTTATGGAACATGGCGGGCAGAATTTCAGCTTTATACCCTGTTTGAACGCGCAGGAAGATCATGTGGCATTGCTCGCGAAAATCGCGCGCGAAAAGCTGCTGAGTTAAAGCTTGATTTTAATTAAGAAAATAAGTTTAACTTGCTGAAATTGCTGTATAAATATCCTTAAGGGAGACTTTGGGGTCAATGATAAAGTCTGATCTCAATGTCACATCACTAAGCTGGGCATATTCCTTGGCGCGCGCGGCAAGTAAAGCGGGATAGCACGCCAGAATATTTTCTTGCTCTGAGAGCTTTCCTGCGGGTTTGTAATGACCGGCCCAGACAAGTGGTTTTGGGTTATCAAAATAATCCTGCTTTAAGCGCTCTATATCATTTACTGCTGCCTTGATGTGCACAATTACAAACTCGGACTTTAGACGTGCTAAAGCGGTTTCATCAGTGTAAATAACACTGCCGGGTGTGTCGATAATAACATTGCCAGCGTCTTTAGTGAGGGCTAGGTCCATGGCTTTGTTTAAGGCCTGGCTTTCCAATTGGATGGATTTGGCTTCGCGCTCGTCGTAGCCTTTTTCATAGGGTTGTCCCTGCCACGCAGCGAGCTCTGCCATAGACTCATATCCAAGGCTTTCCCAGATCAGATTATCAACCTCTATACGTTCAAAGCCGTAATGGGTCGCCAGACGGCTGGCCGTATAGCTTTTGCCAATATTAGACATGCCAATAAAGGCAAGTTTAAGTGTGCCAGCTTCAAAGCGCTTGTGGAAATCCTTGGCGTCAAGCTGCATTAGGCGTTTGCGTCCAGATAATCTGAAAGATTAGCAATGGACGGTTCCATAACGTGCTGGCGCTTGGTTTTATCCATCGCAGCAGCCAAAGCAGGCGGTAAGGGGACATCTTCACGCAATATACGCTCCACACTATCGGCAAATTTGGCCGGATGTGCGGTTGCAACAGTGACTTTCAAGAAAGGAAAGTTGATATCTTCGGCGAAAGCGTCCATGGCCATATGGCCGACAGCCGTATGCGGGCACATGATATAGCCTGTTTCATTATAGAAACGTCTCATATGACGTTCGGTTTCACCGTCGGTAAAAGACGCGCCCCAGCACACAGCATCAATATCCTTATAAGACTGATTAAATAGGGAGAGGATACGCGGGAAGTTATTAGGCCGGCCAATATCCATCGCATTAGAGAGTGTGGGAACAGAAGGGCGCGGTGTGTATTCACCGGATTTAAGATAATCAACAAATGGGTCATTGGCATTATTGCCGACAATGAACCGATCAATTGGCGCGCCCATTTTACGGGCTATCAGGCCGCCTGTTAGATTGCCAAGATTGCCCGACGGTATCGAATAGGCAATAGGCATTCCGGGGTGGGCGGCGCGTAATTGCAGGCTTGTCCAGAAGTAATAAAAACTCTGCGGGATAACGCGTCCGACATTAATTGAGTTTGCCGACATGAGATTATGTTTTTGACTCAAGTTCTTGTTTGCAAAGGCATCTTTGACTAATTGTTGGCAGTCATCAAAAGTGCCGTCAACGGCAATGGCCTTCACATTCGAATTGGCAGAGCCCATGGTGCAAAGCTGTTGTTCTTGTACGAGACTTACGCCGCCCTTGGGGAATAATATAAAGACATTTATGCCGTCCTGATCAAGAAACGCATCCCCGATAGCCCCGCCTGTATCGCCGGAAGTCGCCACGAGAATAGTGCGCTTTTGTTGAGTCTGCCCCATAAGATGGCTGGCTGCGCGTCCCATAAAACGGGCCGCAAAATCCTTAAAAGCCAGCGTGGGGCCGTGAAACAGCTCAAGAAAATATTCACTCGCAATTTCTGGTGTTGCGGGGTCTAATATCTCACCTGATGCTGTCTTTAAGGGGATATCAAAATCATATGCGTCACGGCATATGCGCACGATGTCGGCATTGGAAAAACTATCATCAACAAAGAAGCGTGTGAGCGTTGCGGCGCAATCTGCAAATGACATAGCCGCCATTTTTGCTTGGGCCTTATCGTCAAATGTCGGTATTTTATCCGGCATCCATAAGCCCCCATCCGGGGCCAAGCTCGCCAATAAAGCCTCGCTAAAGCGGGCTTTGACTTTCGGGTTTTTATCTGAGTGATAATTCATAATAGACCGTATAAGTTTTCGGGGACGTTCTACCCCGATCTTTATAAATCGCAAGATAAATCGCACCCCGTTGCGGGACTAATATAGTCTTAGTGCGGTGAGTTGAAAAGATATAGGGCTAAGAGCGCGTCTTAACTGCTCGTTCTAATCGAGTGGGCGAGTATATTGACCATAGTGGCGTGTGCATCCGTTTCGCCGATATTCTCTATAATATGGTCCTGATCTGCGCGGTAACGTAATGTCTCGCCTGTTTTGACGGTTTTGCGCTCATTACCAACTGTCACGGCCAGTTCTCCAGATAAAACGCTGAGATTTTCCACCGAACCGGCAGGATGGGCGGAGCTTTCCAGTCGGCCAGACGTTTTGGCCTTGAAATCATACCACTGTACCCATTGAACAGTATCTACGGAGCCGATAATGCGTAACTCGCACAAACCGTCCTCGCTTCTCAGTATGGGCGTGTCTTTGACTTGGGTTTTCTCATAAAATGGAGAGCTATTATCATTTTCTGATAAAACGGCTTCAACACTTGTGCCCAGAGCTAGGCTGAGGCGAGATAATGTCGCCAAGGTGGGATTGGTTTCATTACGTTCTATTTGAGAGATCATAGACTTGGCCACACCCGATTGTTCTGATAAGTCGCCAAGCGAGAGTTTGTCAGCCATGCGCAAACGCTGTATGGTTTTACCAAGTTTTTGCCCTAGGGCATCACTTTCGGCGCAAGGTTGTCTTTTCTGGCGGGCCATAAAATTTTACAAAAAAATCCTTATAGGTCTAGTAAATAGCTCAATCGTTCTATATATAGAACAAATCAATTAATCAACTTGTATTTATCTTAGGCCGGACATCTCGAAATAATGCGTTATCTACCGATACATATAGATCTGCTGGGGCAGACCATTATTGTCATTGGCGGGCAGGCGGCGGCTGAGGCCAAGCTGCGGACCTTGATTAAGACACCTGCTAATATAATTGTTATTGCAGAGGCGATAAATGCTGAGATCAAGAAATGGGCCTCCGAGACATCATTGTCTAAGGGTGATGATAAGCCCGCCAATATCGAACTTATAGAAGGCGAGATTACTCTGACGACTATTGCGCCTATGTTGGAGGGTGCGCGCTTGATTTATGCGGCAACAGAGGATGACGACTTGAATGCGGAGATCGCGAAATTAGGAGCGAAGCTAGGCATTTTGGTCAATGCCGCAGATCAAGAACAGGCTTGCGATTTTATAACACCGGCACTGGTGGATAGATCACCCGTTATTGTTTCAATTGGAACAGAGGGCACAAGCCCGAGCTTGGCCAGAGCAATCAAAACAGATTTGGAAGCTAATTTGCCGTCGGGATTGGGTGTTTTAGCGCGTAAAATCAATGATTTAAGAGCTTTAGTTAAGCAAAAATTGCCATCTTTGTCTGAACGTCAAAGGTTCTGGGGTGATATATTTGGCACTAAGGACCTTTACGCCCAGATCAGATTATCTCCCCAAGCCTTGGACACCAAAATTCATCATGCCCTGGAAGCGTCGCAGTCGGATGAGCATAGCTCTCTATCTGCGCAAAACGGACAGGTAATATTGGTTGGAGCGGGCCCGGGTGATCCTGACCTGCTGACCTTAAAGGCCAGACAAAAACTGCACAGCGCTGATGTTATCATCTATGATAGATTAATCTCTCAAGGTGTGCTGGATTATGGACGCCGTGAAGCAGAATATATTTATGTCGGTAAAACGCCGGGCGGGACATCGATCAAACAATCGGAGATTAATGAGATTTTGGTCGAAAAGGCCTCAGAAGGCCTAATGGTAGTCCGGTTAAAAAGCGGCGATCCTCTTATCTTCGGGCGAGCTGATGAAGAATTTCAGGCTTTGAACGCAGCAGGTATCTCCTATGAGGTCGTTCCGGGGATTACCTCGGCATTTTCCGCAGCCGCCCAGATAGGACAGTCTTTAACGACTCGCGGTACGAATAAAGCCATAACGCTTATGACAGGTCATGACGCTAAGGGATTTGCGGAACATGACTGGAAAGGCCTGATTTCACAGGGCGGACGGGCTGCTGTATATATGGGTGTGGGGGCTGCACGCTTTACCCAAGGCCGTTTAATGTTACACGGCGCGCCAAAGGATTTACCCGTGACTGTCGTTGAAAATGCCTCAAGACCACAGCAAATCATCGTGTCTACCGCACTTCAAAATTTGGTAGAGGATATGGAGGCCGCCGCTATTGTCGGGCCTGCAATATTGTTAATTGGCTATGCGCCAAATGCAGGCCATCTGGACAAGGTTGTACAAGAGGATATTTCTGAACTGATGCGCGAACAAAATAAAAAAGAGCAGACATTATGAGTACGGCAAAACATAAGGGTAAGGGGCCGCAAAGCCTCACGGCAAATGATTTGCGCGAGGGCTTTAGCGTCTGGATGACGGTGGATTTGACGTGGTCTAATGATTTTTCCGATGCACTGAAAACCGAAGATGAAGCATTGATCGAAAAAATGCGTGAGCGCGGCGATGCTGACGAGATGGAGAATATTGTCGTAGGGGTTTACTTCATAGATATCGAACCTGATAGCGGTCTGCCTGTGCGTTACCGCGAGAAGTTTCGCGTGACAGGCCCGAGCTATGACACTGCAGAAGAATTAAATAAGGCGAAATAATAATGTATCGTTACGACGAATTTGATCACGAGATTGTTCAGGGGCGGGTAAAACAATTCCGCGGGCAGGTGGAACGCCGCCTATCTGGAGCGCTGTCTGAA
>CAZNCJ010000035.1:0-24103 GCA_964571595.1 uncultured Caulobacterales bacterium
TGAGGTCATGGGCCTTTAAAAGGCGGTACACCGAGCTTTCAGAGACAAAATAGCCTCATAACATTTAGAATTTCATCCTCTATCCTAAATTTGACGATAGTGTTTGTGTTCAATTTGAGGACTGACAAATCGTTTTCGATTGATGCTTCGAAAGCTTCAAACTGTCCCCTCAATATGTCTAACTGTGCCCGGATGTTGGCTATTGAGAGTTGCCGTTTCGATATGGCATTTAGTGCACGTTGAATTCTAGTATTCTTTCTTTCGATGACAGCAACCTGAGCCTTTAGTTCCAGCAGTTTTGAGCTAGTGGCTAGCTGTTCGGCATTTAATTTTTCTGTGGGAGCATTAACCACATCCGGTTTCGTTGACATGTGGTCCCGGTACTGTTTTTCTTTTAGCGTTAATTGATCTTCCAAATTTCGTTTTGTAGATGGGTGCAGTTGTTTTTCTACAATTGTAATTTCTTGGTTTAATCCGCTGAGGATTCTTCTTTTTTCATTTGCTTCAGCCCGAAATGACTTTTCTTGGTTGGCAATCAATTCATCAAAATTAAAAGCTTCACGTCTCTGTTCTTCACTAATATGAGAAAAAATCACGCTTCGAAGCTCCATTTCAAACGCGTCTGACTCGCCTGAAACATGCGCATTGCAAAGGTCTTCAAATCTACCTTGAGGGATATACCTTATTAATTCTACCAATTCTCCGATCGGATTTTCGGATAACTGCAAATCTCCAACAGATTTATTGAGCCAAGATAATTTTCCATTGTAATAGGATGCTGGCTCCCCTGTGCGTCCGCGAAACCTACCTTTCTTCAAGAAAGAAAAATACTTCTGTTGCTGAGAGTTGCCCAATAAAGCAATTATATCTGCCAAAGCACTTTTTCCACTACCTTTGTTTCCAATGATGGCTATTAGATCTTTGTTTAATTCTACTGGCCTTGGCTCAAACCAATCATCCCCTGAATGGTTTCTTGTTTTAGAAATTTCTAACTTGTCAATATAGAAGGTCTTATTGTTATTTATAAATTCCAGCTTGGGGGGTGTCTGGCCTATGAAAGATCGTTTGGCAGGTTCTTTTAATACCTGCTTTAATCCAAACCAAGTCGGATCTGCTTTTAGCCAAGTTTTCATATTGGAAGGAAAGACGCCGTATCCTCGATTATTTTCACTGTCTTGTTTACTTTTAAACTTGTGGGCGTCACTTCCCGCGATCGCTAATCTCGGGACATTATTTAATGCCTTTTGGAAATTTTCGATAAAACCCTTATTGCCTTTTGTTTCAACACCGGCGAACGCTGCCCAAGTGTCTTTATCTCTCGTCTCAAAAATTGGCGAGTTTTGAAAGAGAGACAATGCATAGGCATAATGTTTGTTTCTTTCAATCTGGCTTAAACCATCGTTTGTTGTAAACGGCATATATCCCAATCCCAGGCCGTCGGGAATTTCAGAAATTGCTTTTACGTATGATTCAACTTTTAACTCAGCAATTTTGTAGCCTACTTCTAAGGCTATATCGTCATCGGTATCTACTTTTTGCTTTGAATATCCATGAGAGATTAAATGATCTTCGCCTACATACCTCGCATATTCTCGAAGGCTGTTGTTTGACAATGGTTTATCAATAAACTCGAGCCTTAATGTGGATAAGAAGTCTTTGAGGTACTGTTGATTAATTTCATTTGAAAAAATTACGTGAGCGTTAAGACGACCACGCATGGGTGCTGAAAGTCGCAATTCTATACCTGGAAATACTGTTTTCTCTAACTTGGGAGCTCCAGCTTGTGTTAAACGCTCCTGAAGTTTGAACCACCCATCAAAGGTCCAATAGTCCATTAAGCTAAAAACTGAAACATCTGATTGATTTAACGCCTCAATCATTTGATCGACCAACATTGCGTCGTGATCCTGATTACCGTTAAACTTTTCACCTTCCCAAAAAAATGATGCCGGTGAGTGAATATGCAAGTCCCATATTCGCCACTCTGATCCGCGAGGGTAATTATTATTTGTTATAGTCATCGGCAAACCTGTGGTTACGCTCATACGCCCACTCTAACTAAAAATGGCATTTTATGTAAGAACTATTGCGACGGGAAAGTCTCAATTCGATGTAAATCCAAAGCTATAAATTAGTCCTCTCTTTCATCCTTTAAAAACTGCAGAAGTAATCAATCTTAAATGATCACTTGGCCCTTTTAGCTTCGATATTTTATTCACACCTAATGCTAGAGGGCTAGATTTTAGCTAAATAATTGAATTATTTATGTTAATTGGGCGGTGCCAAGGAATTTGCGGTTGGCACCCATTTGGCACCAACTATATTTTATTGTTAGATTTCAACGAGATAGCTCAGGGTCAGATTTTCCGCGATCACGCACGCGCTCCCCTTGTTGTTCAATAGGTCCCTTATCACGTATCTCAAAATTTTGATTAGACTCTTTCTCTCTAACCACATCGAGTGCCGTCCGTTCATCGCCAGTCCTATCGTTTAGGGAATCTTTCAACCGCTCAATATTATCGGTCAAAAACGTCACTTCATCACGCGGCCGAGAAATGTCGATATAGAAACTTTTTTGATTTGTGAGGCCAGAAATACTCGGCATGGCCGCAATAACATGATCAACCGTCTGCCCTTGTTGAATGTGACCACATATCGCCCGAGCAATTTGACGCTTTAAGAGAAGATTTTGAAGCCCATATGAAAGGTATGACCCTATACGGGCAAGATACATATGGCGGCGCAGACCCTGAACATAGACTGCCTGTCCAAATCATTACGGAATATGCATGGCATGGTTTGTTTGTGCACCATCTGTTACGCCAACCCAGCGCAAAAGATTTAAAAACTTACACACCTGAATATACGATTATAAACCTGCCGAGTTTCCGAGCTAATTCCGCCAGACATGGCGTGCGCTCTGAAACCGTTATTGCCGTGAACATGAAAGACAAGATCATCCTCATTGGCGGGACATCATATGCCGGGGAAACAAAAAAGTCTGTCTTCTCTATCATGAATTATCTTCTGCCTGAAAAACGCGTCATGCCGATGCATTGTTCGGTCAATGTCGATGATGATGATAATGGCGCCATTTTCTTTGGCTTGTCAGGTACAGGTAAAACAACCCTGTCCGCCAATCCTGATCGTACGCTGGTCGGTGATGACGAACATGGTTGGTCTGAAAACGGATTATTTAATTTTGAAGGCGGATGTTACGCCAAAATGATTAACCTCTCATCTGAAGCCGAGCCTGAAATTTACGCCACAACTAAAATGTGGGGTACGGTATTAGAAAACGTCGTCATGGACCCGCAAAGCCGCGAAATTGATTTCGCTGATGATAGTCTGGCTGTAAATAGCCGCGGGGCTTATGATCTCACCGCCATTCCTAATTCCAGCCCAACAGGGCGTTGCGGACAACCTAAAACACTTGTGATGTTAACCGCAGATGCCTTTGGTGTCTTACCTCCAATTTCAATGCTCACACCGCAGCAAGCCATGTATCATTTCCTCTCAGGATATACCGCCAAAGTGGCAGGCACTGAAAAAGGTGTGGTTGAACCAACAGCAACATTCTCTGCCTGTTTTGGTGCGCCCTTCATGCCGCGTCACCCTGCCATTTACGGCGAGCTTTTACGAGACCTCGTCGCCGAGCACGATGTGAAATGCTGGTTACTCAATACGGGCTGGACTGGCGGGCCATATGGCACGGGATACCGTATGCCGATTAAAGCCACACGCACCATGCTAAACGCCGCCCTTGATGGATCACTGGCCAAAGGTGAATTTAGACGGGACGAAAATTTTGGCGTCCAAGTGCCGACCTCTATTGAAGGCGTCGAGACGGGCTTACTTAATCCGCGTTCAACATGGACAGATGGCGGTGCTTATGACGTACAAGCCAAAAAGCTGGTCAAAATGTTCATTGAGAACTTTGCCAAGTTTGAAAACCGCGTCACAGATGATGTGAAAGCAGCGGCTCCTAAAATCGCTTAGAGTAATATAGCCCCCACTCAGCTTTGAGCTGGGGTCTAATCTTTCTGGGTCAGATCTATCCCATTTCCATTTCAGCCAGACGGCTGGCTTGGTCTTCGGCAATGAGCGCCGTTACAATATCGTCCAACTCGTCGCCTGCTACGATTTTATCGAGCTTATAAAGCGTAAGATTGATGCGGTGATCTGTGACCCGCCCTTGTGGGTAATTATATGTGCGGATTCGTTCAGAGCGATCTCCTGATCCCACCTGGCCTTTGCGGGCATCGGCGCGCTCACTATCAAGGCGCTGTTTTTCCATATCATATAGTTTCATTTTCAAAAGCCGCTCGGCATTTGCGCGGTTCATGTGCTGGGATTTCGCATCACACACAACAACAACGCCTGTTGGCACATGTGTCATGCGCACCGCCGAGTCGGTTTTATTGACATGCTGGCCGCCCGCACCAGAGGCGCGCATTGTATCCACCCGCACATCATTCATGGAAAAACCAATATCAATATCTTCAGGCTCAGGCAGAACGGCGACTGTCGCCGCAGAGGTATGAATACGCCCTTGGGTTTCCGTGACCGGAACACGCTGAACGCGGTGAACACCTGATTCAAATTTCAATTTACCGTAAACACCATTGCCAGAAATAGAGGCCACGATTTCCTTATACCCCCCCATATCGGCTTCCGAGTCGTTCTCGATTTCCACCTTCCAGCCTTGCAAGGAGGCATAGCGATTATACATGGCAAATAAGTCACCCGCGAAAATAGCCGCTTCGTCCCCACCAGTCCCCGCGCGTATCTCAAGCACAATAGAGGCATTATCATCCTTATCTTTAGGCAGAAGCAGAATTGACACATCATGCTCTATATCAGGCAAGCTCTCTTTGAGGCCTTGCCATTCTTCCTTGGCCATAGCGCCCATTTCCGGGTCTTCAAACATCACTTCAAGATCAGCCATTTCGGCGCGAACAGATTGCAAGCGGCGTACCCCCTCAACAACGGGTTTAAGCTCGGCATAGTCTTTACCAAGTTTGACGATTTCAGCCCCGTCCGTGGTCGCCCCCATACGCGCCTCGATGAGTTCAAATCGGTCCACGACCTGAGCAAGTTTACTGTCAGAAATATGCATAAGCGTGGATTAGAGGGTTAAAACTGTGACGACAAGCCAAAAAAGACAGTCCGGGGTCTAGCAGGGAAAAAACGTTCATCGCCAAAGGCAAAATCCGCCCTATCAGCATAGCGCAAGTCAAAAAGATTATCGATACGCCCAAAAAGATTAAATGAAGGCGTGAGTTGATATGAGCCTCGCAGGAAAAACGCATCATGGCCCGGATAGCTATTCGTATTTCCCGGATTAGTGAAATATTCCCCGACATGTCGCCATTCAAGCTCTGCCTGCCAATCCTCAAGCGGCGTTAAGGTCACACGCATCTGGGCGAGACTATCAGGGGCGGTATCCACACGGTCACCTTCCGTAATCGTATTAGACGTATCAATACTGCCATTGAAATTGAAATTCGTATCTGAAAACGCATAAATATGGCGTGCCAAGGTTCCGTCCCCAGACACAGACAGCCAAGGCGCTAATTGCGCCGCAAAGGAAAGTTCGACACCTCTATGGCGGGTTTGTCCATTGGCCACACTAAAGCCGTCTGAGTTACGAAAGAAAAAATTATCCTTCCACTGTGCAAAAACCGCTGCTTCAAAATGCCAGCTATCAGCAAAATATTTTACCCCGCCTTCCAGACTATCCAGTGTCTCGACCTCGGCTTCGCCTGCGACTTGCTGTAATTGCACAGAATAGAGATCCGTGGTTTGGGGTGCTCTCGCCCCGCGGGCCGCACGCGCATAAACCACCAGATTATCATTCACGTCATGGGTAAGATTAGCCTTGGGCGTGATCGTGAAAAAATCATCATTACGGTCTGCCACGCGGATAAACCGTCCCGATTGTCCCGTATCCGCGCGGTTATCATAAGCATAATGCGTATAATCAGCCCGAACCCCCAAATCCAGAACAGTTCGCGGGCCAAGTTGAAAATCCTTCTGGGCATAAGCCCCCAGCACCACAGACTCGACTTCGTAATCATAATGCAGGCCTTGGACAAAGGAGAATTGAGTTGGATTATCTTGAAACTCAAACAAGAATCCGTTCGTATATTCAACATCAATCCCGATATTAAACCCGTGATCATAAAGCGCGCTTTGCAAGCCAATGGAGGTGTGTCCGTTTTGCTCTAAAGCCTGCCCCGGAACAAAATGGCGAAGAAACTCTAGCTCTATCCGTCTGGCATATGGGGTTAAAGCCAATATGCCGTAATCCGTTTCACGTTCAAACCGGGCTTGGGTGCGGTAAATTCTGGAATCACGAAAGGCTTCCGGATTTGGGTTTGTAAAGCGAATATCATCATCTAAGAACGCTTGATCGCCCTCGATAAATCCGGCTGTTTCCTGATTAAGATTGACAATGGATGTGAGCCAATCGACTGACCAAGGGCCAAAATCATTTTGGTATTTGAGTTGGAACTTTTGTTGGTCAAACCCGCTATCTGCCCGAAATCCATCATCATGCACGAGTGAGACCGAGGCCCGTAAATTTGGTGTGAACTTATAGGCGCCTTGCGCGGAGAGAAGCCCGCGCGTACTGCCCAATAGCCTGATAAAATTCGGAGCGTCAATGGGCTGGGAATTCACCCCAATTAAACCATGTACCGCATTAGAGCCGTAAAAAGCCGGCCCCGGCCCTTTAAAAACATCAACCCCTCCGGCAAATTCCGTCCCTGCTTCAAACAGACCATTTACATTGGCAAAACCTGCCGCGCGCAAAGGCACACCGTCCTCAAGATAGAGAAAGCTCCCGGCCCCTGCCCCGCCTGTTAAAACGGGCGAACGAATAGCGCTTAAATGTTCTTGCCCGCTGCCGCGCTGTATATTCACACCCGCCACTCCGTTTAAGGCTTCGGCCGGATGGACAAGGGCAATGTTTTCAAGATCATCCGCAGAGAGTGAGCGTACTGAGGCGCCAATATCACGTGTCACTTCCGGGGCGTCATATACGCCTGTTACAATGAGATTATCTTCCCAAACAGACGGGGATAATAAAATTTCATCAATATCGTCCTGGGAACTTGGTGTAGTCTGGGCCTGCGCATACGCAAAACCTAGGCCGTTAATTAAAACCCCTAAAAAAAAAGCCCTATAAATAGGCAAAAACGGTCCCAAATCCCTCATACCTTCTCATGCTAAAAATTAGGTGTAAGGTCAAAGAAAATAAGAGAGATGAAACACATTTAATCTGAGATAAACTATGTGGGCTCTTTCTTAATTATATCTGTAATGAAATAGCTCTATCAGTTCGTATTCGGTTTCATAAGTATAAGCGGGACAGCTAACGCGAGTAAAAAAAGTGTATTCATAGCGACATTAGAAGGTACGCTTGCCGCCATAGATCCTATACTATCGACGACATACCACATCACAACTGCTATCAGCCCGCCTTTTCGGGCGATTTGTTGAACTTCCAGATTTGGACGCATCAATAAGGGTGCGACGAGGAAGACATAAAATGCTCCAAAGCCTGCACTTAAACCTGACATAATCGCGGCAAACCAACGCGCATTTCGTGTTAAAATTTCAACCTGTGCGCCGCCTGTCCAATCAAACCATCGTGTTAATATTTTGGCAAAACCATCATATGCTGGAAATGCAATCGTGACGAATATAACCCCAAATATAATAAATCCCCATCCCATGAGGCTTATGAGCCTGGCCGCAAGTTTCGGTGTCATAACATTCTCCTTTTAAGTATGGGCGGAGTTTAAAACAGTCAGGTCACGCAAAACAATTACGTTAGAGGTAATGGTAATAAGGCCTCTATTTGTCTATGAGAGCCTATGGAGATAAAATTTGGCAATATACTAAAGCACTGGCGAGATATCAGGCGCTTTAGTCAAATGTCCCTTTCCAATGAAACAGGCATGTCTAGCCGGCATATCAGTTTTTTGGAAACGGGTCGGGCCAAACCAAGTCGTCAGAGCGTTCTGACCCTTGCCCGTGTTTTGGAAATACCTAAACCTGTCGTCAATGACGCCTTACTGGCCGCCGGGCTTGCCCCGGAATATCCAGCCTTCTCAGCGGGCGATATAAATCTAAAACCCATGATAGATGCCATGAATGACATGTTAAATAATCATGCCCCCCTTCCGGCCATCATTATTGACGGGAACTGGCAAATCGTCGGCGGAAATGTGCCAGCCATGCATATGGTACAATTTCTACCCTTTCATGGCTCAATGTGTGTTGTAAATGCGCTCATAAATGACGATCCAGAAAATCCAATATTTCAAAATTGGGAGGAGATTGCAGCTTGGACGTTAACCCGGTTACAATTGGAAACATCACGTCACGGCGGTGACAGCCCCTTAAAAGAAATTTACCAAAAGCTCGCCTCTGACCCGAGATACCAAAACGGACCGCCCTCTTTGGGTTCTGATCGTCAGCCTTATTTGCAAATGAAAGCCCGTATTAACGGGCAGGACTTAAGTTTCTTTACCATGCTTGCAGAGTTTACATCGGCACAAGATATTGCCATGAGCGAAAGGCGCATTGAACTGTTTTTTGCATCTGATGAGGTCACACGTTTATATTTTGAAAACTTGGCAGAGACGTTTTCCAACGCATAGGCCTGACAGATGATCTAGGGATTGCATTACACTCTATTGCTGCCTATGCAGCCTTATGAGCCAACCGCCCCTTCTGACCCTTAAGGATATTAGCCTGACCTTTGGTAGCACGCCGCTACTTGAGAGCGCGGATTTTAAAATCCTGCCGCGGGATAGAATTTGTCTAGTCGGGCGTAACGGGTCGGGTAAATCCACCTTGTTAAAAATCGCGGCTGGTCTGGTCGAACATGACGGGGGTGAGCGTTTCATGAAGCCCGGCATTACCGTGCGCTACCTCCCCCAAGAACCTGACTTAACGCCCTTTGCAAGTATTTCGGATTACATTACGGACGGGCTAGAGGGCGCGGATCAAGCCTACCGTATTCCCTACCTTATGGACGCGCTTGGGCTTGACGGAAAATCGCCCACAACCCATCTCTCAGGCGGAGAGGCCAGACGTGCCGCCCTGGCCCGCACTCTGGCCCCCGAACCCGATATTTTAATGCTGGACGAGCCGACTAACCATCTGGACCTTCCCGCGATTGAATGGCTGGAAAACGAGCTGCGTTCAATGCAAGCCGCCTTAATCCTGATTTCGCATGACCGCCGTTTTCTGGAAAATCTCTCGCGTCACACTGTCTGGATTGACCGCGGGGAAACCCACCTTAATGAAAAAAACTTTTCCGAGTTCGAAGATTGGCGGGATAATTTTCTAGAACAGGAAAGGCTGGATCAACATAAGCTGAACCGGAAAATTCACCGCGAACAGCATTGGGTGGTTCACGGGGTAAGCGGACGACGCAAGCGTAATGTCAGGCGCCTCAAAGAATTGGCCAATATGCGCAAACAGCTCTCAGAACACAGAGAACAAAGCGGACAGGTCAGTTTCACGACAACGCAGGCGTCAAAATCAGGAAAGTCTGTCGCTAAGCTGGAGCATGTCTGCAAAGCCTTTGACGACCGCACTATTATTGATGACTTCTCGGTTAAAATTGCGCGCGGTGAAAAAATCGCCATTGTCGGGCCTAATGGTTCTGGCAAAACGACTTTGCTAAAAATCATTATGGGCGAACTGCAAGCCGATAAGGGCAAGATTGAACTGGGCGTCAATCTTGAACCTTTAGTCATTGACCAAAAACGCGAAACCCTCAATCCTGAATGGACATTGGCCGAGGCGCTGACAGATGGCGGCGGGGAAAATGTCATTGTTGATGGTAAATCGGTCCATGTCATTCGCTATATGAAGGACTTTCTGTTTCTACCCGAGCAAGCCAGAACGCCGATACATGCTTTATCGGGCGGAGAACGCGGACGACTGCAACTGGCGCGCGGGCTTAGATTGCCCTCAAATTTTCTTGTTCTTGACGAACCGACAAATGACCTCGACCTTGAAACGCTTGATCTTTTACAAGAAGTAGTCGCTGACTATCCCGGCACAGTCATTATTGTAAGCCATGACCGTGATTTTCTCGACAGAACCGTGACACGCACGATTGCCTATGAAGGCAAGGCAAAGTGGCAAGTCTATGCAGGCGGTTATACCGATATGGTCAATCAACGCGGACACGGGGTGAAAACCCGAACGCAATCAGATAGCACAGCGGACACATCTGCAACTAAAACGGCCAAAAGCGAAGGCGCGTCTACGGCTTCCGCGCAAAAATCAGGCCGCAAGCTAAGCTATAAGCATACATATAGGCTGGAGAAATTACCCGGCGAAATGGAAAAATGCGCCGCGGATATCGCCACCCTAGAGACACGCCTCTCTGACCCTGATCTGTTTCGTACTGATCCTGAAATGTTTAACAAGCTCGCCGCAGAACTCGAAGCCATGCAAAACGGGCTGAGTGCACTCGAAGATGAGTGGTTGGAACTGGAAGCCCTCAAGGAAGGCGCGGCTTAACCTTTATAGCTCAGCTTATGGGCCTGACCGCCGCGTGGCCGCAATCTTCACGTCAAGTTTAACGTCCAGACTTACCCATTCATCAGTTGCCCAGACGCCTTGGCCGACACCAAAATCGCCGCGATTAAGGCTTACTTGCCCTACCATATCCGCACGACCATCATTTATTTCGAGCGTGAAAGGGAGTGTCAGTGGTTGGCTAATGCCCCTTAAGCTAAGCTCGCCGCGGGCCTCATATTTATCTTCGCCTAATGATATAAACTCATCAGAGCTAAATTGGGCCTTTGGGAAATTTTTGATATAAAACCATTCTTTGCCGGGCAAAGCCCCGTTACGGTCTGCACTGCCCGCCTCAAAGGCTGACATATTTATATCCACCGTCACAGAGGCGGTTTCGATATTATCAGAATCAAAATTAATATCGGCGCTAAAATCCGTAAAGCTACCCGTAAACTCAGTGCCTGTCTGGCTGGCTGTAAACTGGATATGACTGTCTTTAGCAATCATCTCCCATGACATCCCACCAAGGGTGGCATCTGTTGAAGCGAGACTGGCTTGCGAAACAACCGCTTCGCTGCGTGGTAATTCTGCCTCTTGCGCTATAGTCTGGGCTTCAGAACAGGCTACAAAAATACAGGCGGTTAGAATAAGGGCCGATTTCTTCATCATTTTCTCCTGACTTCTCTTTACAGAAACTCTTATCCAATCCCAATCAGAATTTCGTGATATAAAGAATAGCTGTCATTAATGGCTTGATATAAATCGTGAGCTTTGCTCTTTTAAAACCCTAACCCCAAAACTCTCAAGAGGTCATGATGAATTTTTCCACGCAATATTTGGCAAAACCAAATGCCATTTTTTCTCTCTCAGACCGCCCAACAAGAGTTGATATATTTGAAGATAAAAAAGAAGCTCGCGCCGCAATTAAGGAAAATGCCAAAGCCATTAATCCGCTGGCCCATCGTCTTTACGGGGAAGCTAATCGCAGCCTGCTTATCGTACTCCAAGGCATGGATACATCGGGCAAAGACGGGACGACCTCTGCTATTTTTCACCGCACACCCCCGCTTAATGTCAATGTAGCGGCTTTTAAAGCCCCAAGCAAAACAGAGCTGGCGCATGATTTTCTGTGGCGTATCCATAATGTCTGCCCCAAGAAAGGGCAAATTACAGTGTTTAATCGCTCCCATTATGAGGATGTTCTGGTCGTAAAAGTGCGTAAATTTGTCAGCGCTAAAACGATTGAGCAACGCTATGAACAAATCAATCAATTTGAAAAACATCTTACAGAAAACGGCACGACGGTTTTAAAGTTCATGCTCCATATTTCAAAAGAAACCCAAGGGGAAAGATTACGTGACAGGCTGGTTAATCCTAATAAGCGCTGGAAGTTCAATCCCGGTGATCTGGATGACCGTGCCCTTTGGCCAGACTTTATGGAGGCTTACGAAACTATGGTTGAGCGTACATCAACACCGCACGCGCCGTGGCATGTCATTCCGTCAGATAGTCGTGCAACGCGCGGGGCCATAATTAGCGATATTGTCAAAAACACGCTCTTGGATATGAACCCGCAATATCCTGATCCGGGCTACCGCCCCGATCAATTTGATATAAGTTGATCTCCCTTAAAGAACCGCCAAAATAGCTTCCGCTAATTTCGGGATATTATTGGCATTAGCCCCGGCAATATTCATACGACCTGAATTCATTATATAGACTGAATGCTCAGCGCGCAGACGTTCGGCTTGAGCTTTACTAAGTGGCAAGGTGGAGAACATGCCGTTTTGGGCGACAATTGCGCGCGACATGGCCTCACCGCCTTGCACATTTAACGCCTCTGAAAGAGAGGCCCGTAAATCCCGCATGCGAGCGCACATCATGTTCAGCTCAGAGAGCCACTCGGCTCTTAAGTCCACATCACCCAATATACGCGCGACAAGTGCAGCGCCGTGATCTGGTGGCATTGAAATGATTTTACGCTGAATAGCGCCGAATTGACTTTGGGCAATTTTAGCCTCGTCTGGTGTTTTTGTAATCGCCGCAATCAGGCCGACACGTTCGCGGTATAGCGCGAAGTTTTTAGAACATGAGGCCGCCAGCAAGGTTTCCGGACAGGTGGCAATTATCTTACGCGTGCCATAGGTATCAGCCTCCATGCCCTGGCCCAGACCAAAATAGGCTAAATCAACAAATGGTGTTAGCTCCTTTTCAACCAGAAAATCTGCCAGCTCGTCCCATTGGGCTGGCAATAAATCTGCCCCTGTCGGATTATGACAACAACCGTGGAGCAAAACCATATCCCCAGCTTTAGCGTGCGTAGATAAATGGGCGAGCATGTCCTTGAAATCAACGCCAAGTGTCTCCCGGTTATAATAGGGATAGTTTTGCATTTTTACCCCCGCTGAACTTATCAGCGGAATATGGTTTGCCCATGTCGGGGTGCTGGCCCAGACAGTGACGTCCTTACCCGTAGAGACAATAAGTTCAGCACCAAGTCGCAAAGCTCCCGAACCGCCCGCAGCTTGAGAACTGGCCACACGGCCTTCTAATAGGGCAGGATTATCGGCCCCCAAAATCAGCTCTAACATCAACTCGCGAAAACGGGCATTTCCAATTGTCGAGACATAAGACTTTGTCTCCTCCTCATCCCACCATAATTGCTCGGCCTTTTTGACAGATTGCAAAATCGTCGTATGCCCCAGCTCGTCTTTATAGACCCCGACGCCCAGATCAATTTTATCAGGATTACTATCAGCTTTGCACATTTCCATAATGGCCATGATGGCGTCTGGCGGGCGCGCTTGGAGAGCTTCAAACATCGAATCTTATCCTTTATCAAGACTTGGTTTAAGCAAAGTCCGTAACCGAATAAAACAGGCTTGAAAACCCTTCTACCTGCAATTTATTCAAACTTATTATCGGTCTTTTTAAACGTGAGTGATTTCTTGCATATTTCTCCATAGACAAAAGCCTCTCAAGCCCTATGGTTGCAGCCAGATAATGGTAGGGAGAGAACCATGACTGCAAGTTTATCGCAATATGGGCTGGGACAGCTAATAAGTTTTCAACAGGCACAGCAATTCCCAGCTTGGGAAGCCTTTAAAAACGCGATTTCCAGCTTTAGTGACTTTCTCTGGTCTGGCCCCCTCACCATACTTTTATTAGGGACAGGATTTTTTCTGACCCTTGTAACGGCTGGTATTTGTTTGCGCCGCATTCCTTCTGCTTTCAAAATGATGTTTGCAAAACCCACAAATAATGAAGGCGAGATCACACCTTTTCAAGCTCTCTCAACGGCTTTGGCCGCAACAGTTGGTACTGGTAATATTGTCGGGGTCGCGACAGCTATCGGTATTGGCGGCCCTGGGGCCGTGTTTTGGATGTGGATCGTGGCTATAGTCGGGGTTACGACAAAATATGCAGAAAGCCTCTTGGCGGTGCAATACCGTACAAAAGACAAATCAGGCGCCTATGTCGGCGGACCTATGTATTATATTCGGGACGGCATGGGGCCAAAATGGAAATGGCTGGCGGCGCTTTTTGCCTGCGGCGCCTTATTTGCAGCTTTTGTCACCGGTAATATGATACAAGCCAATGCTGTCTCAGGAGCCGTAAAATCGGCAACGGCCAATATGCCACTCTTCGGAGGTGCTGGCATGGCAAATGCCCTTACGGGTTTCTTACTGGCAGCTGCAACATTTATTGTCATTATCGGGGGTATTAAAGGCATTGGTAAAGTGGCGGAAAAGCTCATACCGACTATGGCGGTTATCTATATCATATTGGCCCTTTTCATTATTATTGCTAATTACAAAGCCGTACCGGGGGCCTTCGGACAAATTTTTGGCTATGCACTTACCGGAAAAGCCGCAACGGGCGGGTTTGTCGGAGCTATGGTCATTGCTGCCATTCGGGCAGGTGTTGCACGCGGGCTTTTTTCTAATGAAGCTGGGCAAGGTTCCGCGCCTATGGCCCATGCGGCTGCAACCGTGAAAGACCCTGTGACACAAGCGCGTATCGGTATGTTGGGCACAGTTATTGATACACTGATTATTTGTACGATGACAGCTTTGGTTATCTTAACCTTACCGGGATTAGAATTTACGTCCGTCGCAGCCATTGGAGATGGGACCTTTGCCGGGTTTCAAGATAGCGAACAGAAACTATCACTCGCGCTTTTAAACGGTGAGGCCTTGACCAAAGGCGATGTCTCGACACTCACATCTATTGCCTTTACACAAGCCTTACCCGGCGGGGCATGGATTATTGCAATCGCCATGGTTATCTTTTCTTTCACCACTATTTTAGGCTGGTCTTATTACGGCGAGCGCGCCTTGGGATATCTGACTGGTGCGACTAATTTCACTGTCTTTAGAATTCTGTGGTGTGCTGCCGTCTGGTTCGGCGCCGTCCAAGAGGTCGACTTTGTCTGGCGCTTAGGCGATGTGGCCTCAGCCGCCATGACCGCCCCCAACCTTATTGCCCTGCTTGCCTTATCTGGCGTGGTTGTCAAAATTACAAAAGACTATGAGTCAGAGAATAAAAAGTCTTGATATAGAACGGGCAAAATCTGAACATATCTCAGAATTGTCCGCATTTGCCACGGCGTGTTTTATAGACACATTTGCCTATCTCTATACACTGGAAAATTTGGAGCTATTTCTTAAGAAAAACCGATCTGAGACTTATTACGCCAAGGAAATGTCAAACCCGTCTAATCGGTTCTGGATCGTCAGAGACCATGACATATCGGGGACGCCGATGATCGGCTATGCCAAGGTCGGCCCAAACAGTTTACCTCTAACCTCACCACAAGATAACGCCCTTGAGCTGGCCCAGCTTTACATTGACAAAAACCATCAAGGAAAAGGGATCGGCCAAAGCCTGCTTACCCATGCTATAGATTATGCGCGGCGGCATGATTACCTGGAAATGATTTTGGGCGTTTATTATAATAATATAGGCGCACAAAAACTATATGAACGAAATGGATTTGAGAAAATCGGAGAATATGATTTCCCTGTGGGGACGCATATAGACCATGAATATATCATGCTAAAAACGCTCTGAGTATTTACATGTTACATACATTAAAAAAGGCCGCACAAAGCGGCCTCTTCAATCCCCCCAATTTTAATTCCCTACTCAACCCCAGTTAAAAGTAGGGAATAGGTTCACCTAGAACCAACCTTTTTTGACCCGCTTGGCACCCGATTCTATCCGGCCACCCTCAAATTGGTTGAGAGTATCAGTGACAGGTTGAGAAAATCCTGAGCCATAAGAAGACCCTGTGGCACTATCAACACTGCCAGTCGTAGACGTCCCGATTGAACCAGAGCTAACATGGCCAGATTGTAGTTCCTGAACCGTCGGCGCAGTTCCTGTGATTTGACCACTAGAGCTACTATAGCCAGAGCCTGAGCCATATGAGCTCACGCCGCTATGACCACTTTGGATTGTTCCAGAAGATACTGAAGAACCGCTTGAATGAGATCCACCCGTATAAGCTGACCCTGAACCATAAGAACTTGATCCCGAAGAATAAGAGCTTGAACCCGAGGAATAAGAGCTAGAGCTATGACTAGAACCGCTAATACCACCCGTCCCCGGCTTACAGATAACCTCGCGCCATTCATAACGCGCTGGACTGACAAGTGTTTTCTTTTCAACATTGCCATATTGTGCCGGAACAATAGATGTTTTTTCACCTGCAGGCGTAATTACTTCTTCAACCGTAATGGTCTGATATTCAGCCGGAACAGGAATTTGATCCACGCCGCCCGGATCGGAAACAACACGCTTCATAATCGTTTGATGGCGCGCAGGTACAGTTGTACGACGTACCTGCCCCGGAACAGAAATAACCTTACGGTTAAACTGAGTTGTCGCCCCCGGCTCTTCTACAAGACACCAGATTTCACAAGTCGGGCCGCAATTCGCACCTCCGGATTGTCCGTATTGTGTTGTTGAACTATAGCCTTGTCCGTTATATCCGCCATCGGCTGTAGAATGGATTTTATAGCCCTTCCTGACCAGATCACCGGGGTTTCCGCGTTTCCAAACAAGTGTGGGTGCCGAGGTCTGTACCGTTTCCGTCACTGTTTTATATTGCGGTGGGCTGACAGAAAGTTTTTCATAGGCTGGACGTGTTACAATCCGTTCTGAAACGGTTTTATAGCTAGGCTGTCTAACCCGAAACCGTGTACTTGCTTCTTTGACAAGCACTTTTTCTTGCCTCGGGGCCAAAACGGCCTGCACAATATCTACGCGCATCTTAGCATCTTCAATAACCACACGCTCTGATGTTGTGTTATATTGAGCCGGGATTTCAACACGAGCATAGCATTTTCCAGCTGACGGGTTTGGCGGCAATCCCTCGGGTGTATAACCCGGTTGACCACCAATAGTGCCGGCCAGTGCTAGAGGCGCTATGGCCGCACCGAGAAAAAATGACGAAATTCCAAAAACGGATCTTTTTGAAATAAACATATCCATATCCTTTCCAATTTGCGACAGGTCGCCGCGAATAATCAAATCTGGAGATAATCATGCAAATATGAGGCCATATTTCATTTTATCTGCTTCGATCCATCAATTTAGTCTCTCATGCGCCCTCAAATTTTGTAAATTTTGTTTCAGATTGCGCTTTCTTTAGAACTTAGCTTTTACGCCCCCATATCGATAAGAGGTGTAAAACGGTACAAGCGCTTAACGCCCCCAAACCATTGGCAAAACCATCATAAAATGAGCCTTCACGCCCCAAAGGCATAAAGGCTTGCAAAAGCTCAATTCCCAAACCCCAGAACAGGATAGTGATGAAAACAAATTTAAGTCCGCGCGCAGGCCAAGCTATGCCAGCTAATCCAGCCAAAACCCCATAGGCGATAAAGTGCAAAAATTTGTCATTTAAGTCCGGCCCTGCAAGGCTTTGCGACGGTACAAGCGAACCGAGAGTAATGCTCAACAAAGCCGCAAAAAACAAAATTTTGGCCAGTTTTATCCAGATTGGACGATATAGACGGACAGGCGATTGTGCAGAATTACGGCTATGCGAAGAGAAAGAGTTAAGCGAAATAAGAGCCTCCATTTATATCCTCCATCCTAAATAGCTTAAACTCGTGTTTTGCCAAAATATTTATCAATTTTAACACTGATAAATTGTGGTGGAAATTATGGTCAAAATGCGGCGAATTTGCGACTATAACAAGGCAAGCACAGCTTAAAACTGTGCTTAATGCCACTATTTAAAGCAGGCCTAACGCTAAACCTACCCCCTCGCCAAAGCCCAAAAACTCGTGTAATCATGCCTTTAAGCAAAAGCATTTCCATATAAATTTATGAAAGAGAATATGGCCTTACTCAATCCCAAAGACGTTGCCCAAGACCTGGATGGTTGGACAGGCGGCGACGATTTCATAACCAAAGTATTTAAGTTTGACGATTTTGCGGCGGCTTTTGGGTTTATGACACAGATTGCCATTATAGCGGACAAAATGGACCATCACCCTGAATGGTTTAATGTCTATAATCGTGTCGACGTAACTTTAACGACCCATGATGCCGGCGGCGTGACAGAAAAAGACGTCATACTGGCAACAGCCATGCAAAAGGCCGCTAGCTAAATATGTCCAACACCGCCTTTAAGACCGGGCCAAAAAATAGCCTGATAGATGTAGGCAATATTGAAGTCGGACATGCCCATGACGCACATGTAAAAACTGGTGTGAGTGTAATTATTCCAAGCCAGCCCGCACGTTGCGCCGTAGATATACGCGGCGGCGGGCCCGGAACACGCGAAACAGATACATTACAAGACGGAGGTCTTATCGAAGAGGTTCACGGTATATGTCTCTCGGGTGGGTCGGTTTACGGTTTAGCCGCGGCCGATAGCGTGTGTCGTTTTCTGGGCGCTAAAGGTGTAGGTTACGCCGCAGGGCCGAGCCCTATACCCGTGAGCCCGATCGTCCCTAGCGCCATATTATTTGATAATGCCAATGGTGGAGACAAGTCTTGGGGAACTGAGCCCCCTTTTGGACAGCTCGGATTTTTGGCCTGTGATAATCTCTCAACGGATTGCCCGGAAGGGGCGGTCGGGGCAGGCTTCGGGGCAAGTGCTGGCCTTTACCCCGGCGGGCTAGGTACAGCCTCCGAAATCGTGAACGGGATGGTGGTTGCAGCCATGATCGCCGCTAATCCAATCGGCTCGCCCTATATGCCCGCTACGACATGTCCATGGGCATGGCCTTATGAGATAGCCGGAGAATTTGGTGGTCAGCGCCCGCCTCAAGATTATCAATTGAGCCTGGCCAGTGATACCAAATTGGCCCTGCTCGCCGCCCGCCAGAACCAATTGGCTCAATCGACAGTCATCGGTGTCATTGCTACCGATGCCGCCCTTTCACAAAAACAGCTCAAACGTCTCACGATAATGGCCCAAGACGGCATTACCATGGCCGTCCAGCCGGCTCACACTCCATTAGATGGTGACACAATTTTTGCCCTCTCAACCGCAACAGACACGGTTGCGTCTCTTACCCCCGTTGATCTGGCGCGTCTTGGAACAGCTGCGGCGCGCTGCGTGGCGCGGGCACTCATGCGCGGGGTTTATTTAGCATCTAACGCCACCTCCTAAGTCTGGTGGTTAAAACCCGAGACAAGCCTCAAAATAACGCACCGGTCAACATATGAACCCACTAGGCTTTCTATTTCATCTCTTCTTTCAGATTTCGGATAATTTTGTAAAAACAACCCAAGCTTAGAAATTTGCCCTGAGGCATTAGCTAATTTATACGCTTTTTGCTCTGGCGTCTCAACGGAAGCCTTAACTTTAGACGCGCTGGATTTTAAATCTGAATCATTAATTTCTTTAGGGACTTCGGCAATTTCAGGACTAACTTTAGACTGCAAATTAGAGGCATCCTCATGCGATAGCTTTGGGGCCTGTTGTCTTTCAGAAATCGGCGTTTTTGTTATGCTGGAATGCTCTATAAATTGCGGCAAATAATAACTAGCGGCTCCGATTAAAGCCAGTCCTGATAATATTGATATAGGGACTAATTTTGATTTTTTGTTTTTATCATCGACACTGGACTTTTTACTATCAATCGAATGCGCAATACTCCTATTTTGTGTACCGCATTCGGGACAATATTTTGCTTCTCTTGATTGCTTTACCCCGCAATTTATACAATATACCATAATAATTCCCCCTAATTTTCACCTATTCTTATATTAAATTAGTCCGCCGCTCGACGAAAACCTTCAGGCGTATATTCGCGCTGACGACAAATTTCATAAATGCCGGGTTTTATTTCAAGCGCTTCATGCGTATCGAAAGATCTGTGGTGCTCTAGCACGACAGCTTGATCACCCGAGACCTCAAGATAGCCTCTAAACTGGTCAACCGATGCATAGAGTTTCACTGCTGGCCGCTCTTTGACGCAGTGATTATGTCCCGTCTCGCTATGGGCAATAACTAACTGACCATTTTCGGCATCGACACGCTTAAGGCCTGCTGGAAGTTTTTCTATTTTGCGTAACAAACAATCGCCTTGAGCCGCTGAATTAATGAACGTTTTCATGTAGTTTTCCTTCTAAATATAGTTCCACTGCTTGTATGGTTTGTAAGGCGCCTGCCAATGTATCAAACTTACTGGTCATTGCTTTTCTTTTTTGCTTTTTATCCATCGTTTCTATCTCGCTAAGCTGAAGTATCTCACTCATGAGTTTTTCTTTTTCATTTGTAAGTCTTTCTATTGCAACGTTCAGCTCTTTTCTTATTTCTGGGGTTATTGGCGGTAATTTTTTGGTTCGGTATTTTTTAAATAGTTTTATGTTCCGGTATTTTTTAATATTGAAGAACCCTTTGTCCCAAAGAATTAAGAGGAAGATAAAAAAGTACTCTAAGAAAATAACAAACAGAACTTGATATTCAAATGACATACTCCTCCTCCTATGTTCTAACTTCAGGTTTATATTGTTCAGGCTCTAGTCCCCACGTCCAGGCATTGGCTTGACGTGCTGTTTTCATATCTGGGGGAACAGGTAAGGCGAAACGGCGGCCTGTGCCGCAAGTGACCCGCAAAAAATTCTCTGCGCCGCTATCAGGCAGAATAACTCTGATAAGTTCCCCTATCTCAGGATCATCATCTTTATCGATGAGCTGACCTTCAAGTTCATCAATGATATTGTCCCAACCGACGAATTCACACGCGACACGGCGCTGCTCAAGGTTTGGCCATCTTAGCGCTTCAGAAGGGCTTGGCGGGCTCTGGGCCCAATCATGGGGAAACCTCGCGCCATGCCAGGCATAAATAGAAAAACCATCTGAATATTCAATGGCTGGACCATCTTCACAATGTAGCTGATCCTCGCTGTCAAGTTTTATAATCTCGGGCCTATCCGAAACGTAACACACACGGCCTTCTGACATAACAGCGCCTACAGAGCTGCATAATTGATAAAGTTCAATCAAAGCATCTGTCTTTGCAATTAAACCAGCATCACAGAAAAACATATATTCAGAAAGTTTAGCGGCATCAAATTGAGTGTAATAATTGTTTTCTTTAGCAGCCCAAATCGACCCTATTATCTGGTCATAATCTCCACTGTTCTCATAATCCGTTCTATTCATAGCCGCGCGGTTAGCTGCAATGCATCCTTTAATCCTATTGAAAAACTCTGGGGCGTTATCCTTATTGAGTTTCAGATTAATCGAAGCACCAAGGCTATGCTCGAGACTATCGGACACGCCCTGCCAAAGTTTTAGGTTTAAATCTTGATTAGAGTGATGCGCATTGACGAAGTGCCCGCTATGTAAAACTGCGTTATGAAGACTTTCTTTGAGGATGCTATCGACGCGCCTGACCCCGATTTCTCCAATATGGCTAAAGTCATCCCAAGAATTCGCTTCTCTACGAAAATCATAGAAAGCGTTATTATTTGCCATTGTGAATTCATAGGCTTCATCACGGACATGACTGACAACTCTTGGACCAATACTCGGCCATACATCATACTCGGGCTGAATTTTTAGATAATGATCTGCAATAGCCTTGGCAAAGAGACTGGCTAAAGGGCTTTTTGTCCAGATAATGCGCGGCTCATCCAGCCCCTCCAATTTATACAGAGCCTGAATGGCTTTCGCCGCTCTAGGCTTGTTAACAGGGCCCGTTGAATAGGCGGCCTGCCGCCAAGTCTTAGAATAGTGTTTATATATATCAGTATGGAGTTTGGTGAACTCTGTCTTTGGCATATTCTCAATGCGCCAATAGCGTTCTTTCCATTTTCTCTCATCTTCTTCTGTCTGCTCTATGACGGTCATAATTATGTCCTGACCTCAGGTTTATATTCATTCGCGTCCAAGCCCCATGTCCAGGCATTGGCTTGACGTGCTGTTTTCATGGTTGGCGGCACCGGTAGAACAAAGGTTCGACCCGTTCCGCATCTTACGCGAAGAAACATTTCTATATCTGCACCACGCCGTTCTTTTACGCGGATTAATTCACCAATTTCTGGATCCCAGTCCTTATTGATAACTTTAGCCTTAAGCACTTTGAAAATATTATCCCAGCCCGCCATTTCACAGGCGATACGGCGCTGCTCCGTATTACGCCATGTAAAAGCTTCTCGGGGCTCAGGCTTCTTCTTAATCCACGCGCTTGGTATAAGGACGCCATCCCAAGCATGAATATTAAATCCGTCAGAGTAAGAGACAGCTGGGCCACCCTCGCAATGAGGTCGACCTGCTTGGTTGATGTTCAAAACACTCGCCGGTTCTGAAACAAAGCATATATTCGTAAACGGCATAACATGCCCAGTACACGCCCTCACTGTCCTGAACGCATCTGTCATTTGCAATTTTGCCCCTGTTGCAGGGCTGGTAACTTCAATGGGGAAATAGCTAAGGCTTTTTTGGCATAACAACCTTTCCTTATCTCGCATCATTGAGAGATGCATGCTTCGGCTTCCGCCAATACGTTTTTGACCAATATTATCCATTTGGTACTTACGTCGCGATCGTATGTCGATAATGAAATCGTTTCGATACTGGCTGACCGCTTGATCGACCGTGCTGCTAATTATTGTACCCTCAAGCCGTTCAGCCCAAGTGGTCATTTCATCTGATATTTCGAAACGAAACCGGTTGTTTGGCGGGATATCTTTCCATTGAACTGACTCGTCTCCGCTATAGACAGTTAGCTCTCCCCATGCATCATAGCCACTGCCCTGATCGCCTAACTTCCATCCACTTTCCATCAAACTTCGGACAGCATTTTGTCTGATGTTTAACGCGCCTTCGGAAGCTCTGTCCCACCAATGGTAATGCCACGAATGCTGCTGACTCTCCTCGCAAAAAACATCTACTGCCGCTCGAGCAAGATAGTTTTCAAGAGGGCTGCGTGTCCAAATTATAAGCGGAGCAGGCAAGCCGGCACGATTATAAAGTGTTTTTATGATTGCCGTGGTTTTAGGTTTATCCATAATTTGTCTCACGATGCACCGTCATTAATTGAACAGATGAATGAGTTCGGAGATACGTATCCGAGGCAAGGCCCCGGATACGCTTGCGCCCCGCATTAAAGCTGACAGTCTGAGACATTTCAGGGGATCTCTGCCCTTTGAAGGCGCGAGTTTTATACGTAAATTCTAACACCATGAGTGTCTCCTCTATCTAGCGGATGAGATTTAAAGCCGGGAGAGGAGAATTAAAAAAAGCGCCTCTAGGGGCGCTCATCACAGTTAAATCTGTTTGTTCACCCTTATTCCACAAGCGAGCTAAACGCTCGTTTTGAACGTGCGAGAATAATATCTTCACGTGAAACAGGTGTGTAGGTACGGTTGAACATGCACTGCACATATTCAAGATTCGTTCAAAAGTCAACTAATGCGGGTGAGCTGTGCTCCATTCGCTACCATTTTCTAATAGTTTCATCGGTGTCAGAGGAAGGCGTGAGCGTGTCTGTTCTAAAGGCCGAAACCACCCGTACGCAACAACATTGGATATATGGGAGTTACGTTCAAACACCCCCCCGTTAGAACAGATGGTCTCGCCGCGTTCTCATCTATCCCAAATGTCTGACATCTATTTATTTTGAAAACGGTACGTAATTGTCTCGTGATAATATCGCTTCATCTTTAACTCATAATGTTAAAGTTTTATATAAAATTAAATGATCTTTACTATAAAACTATAGTATTTTTTTTATACAAATTTATCCCCTATAGAAAAGTGTGTTTTGTCATAACAACGTGATTTATGGCTTCAGAATTTAAAGTTTTTCGCGGTCATAATCGTGAATGTGGTTGTTATGTTTGGAGAAAATTTGACGTCACTATTCAACGCGGTTGAATAGACCACTTTATTATTAGGTAGGGTTGCAAACCTACATATTGACATCACACAAAAATTTAATGGTCAAAGCGAGAGATGGATACGCTGCCATTGGCCGCAAGGATATCAAAGTCTTTGCAGATCGCGGTTACTTCAGTGGAGCGGAAATCATGGCGACTGAGAAACTGGGCGCAACAACTTACGTGCCCAAGC
>CAZNCJ010000036.1:0-22829 GCA_964571595.1 uncultured Caulobacterales bacterium
TTGTGACATTTCATATCGGGATTAATGCTAAAACCCCAAGACTTAAACGCGCTAACGGCCTCGATTTGTGTCTTGGAAAATGGCGCACTGACAGCGCCCCAAGCATAGGCAAAAAACTTCAAGGGCCGCGTGGCCGTAATAGAGGGATCAATTTGGCGAAGCGACCCAGCGGCGGCGTTTCGCGGGTTTTTATAAGCATCCTTGCCCGCTTTAATCTGGGCGGCGTTCATTGCTTTGAAATCAGCATGGTCAATATAGACTTCGCCGCGCACTTCCATCACATCCGGCCAGCCAGTACCGCCGAGCCTTTTTGGAATGGTTGCAAGCGTTCTGAGATTGTCTGTTACATCCTCTCCGACCATGCCGTCCCCGCGCGTTGCCCCGCTTACCAAAACACCGTTCTCGTAACGCAAGGCCGCAGACAGGCCGTCTATTTTCGGCTCCGCACTAAACTCTATCACCGTCTGATCGGATAGATTTAAAAACCGTTTGACTTTTTGAATAAAATCAGAAACATCCTCATCACTAAAGGCATTATCGAGTGAGAGCATGGCGACTTCATGTGTCACCTTACCAAATTTGCCTGACGGAGCTACGCCCACACGTTTTGACGGACTATCTTTTCTGATAAGATGTGGAAAGCGGGCTTCGAGTTCGGTATTTTCTTGTCGGAGCGCATCATATTGCGCATCCGTCAGGCTGGGATTATCGTCCTGATAATATTGCCCGTCAGCCGCCTTTATTTCCATAGCCAGAAAGGCCAGCCGCCGTTTCGCCTCTGCTTCTGTCATGTCAGATGGCATCAAGAGGCCATTAATTTACGCGCCGCCGCCCGCGCTTCATTCGTAATGGTTTCGCCGGCCAGCATACGCGCGATTTCTTCCTCGCGCTCATCATCCTCAATCACCTTAACATCGGTGGTCGTGACCTCCCCCTTAGATGATTTTTCAATACGGAATTGATGGGCAGCACAAGCTGCCACTTGGGCACTATGGGTGACGACAAAAACCTGATTATCACTGGCTAACCGGGCCAAACGTTTACCTACAGCGTCTGCGACAGCCCCGCCGACACCTTGGTCAACCTCGTCAAAGACCATGACCATTTTTGTCTTACCCGCCAAAGCCACTTTTATCGCCAGCGCAAAACGCGCCATCTCCCCGCCAGAGGCAATTTTATCTAAGGGGCCGATGGGCGAGCCGGGATTGGTGGACACCTCAAATCTGACTTTATCCTTACCCTTAAGACCGGGCTGATCTTGCGATATAGACACTTGGAACTCTGCACGCGCCATTTTCAAGGGCGGTAATTCCGTCTTCACAGCCCCGCTTAAGAGTTTGCCCGCTTTCAGGCGCGACGCGCTCAGCTTATCTGCAATTTTATGATAGGCATCCTGTAAGTCTTTTCCGCGTTTAATTGCCGCCTCGAGATCTGCGCCAACCGTTTCTATCGCGCGCAATTGTAGGGCAAAATCAGCGCGTTTTTGAATAAGGCTCTCAAGCGGTACATCATATTTTCGCGCCGCCGCACGCAAGCTAAATAAACGCTTTTCAATACGGTCCAAAGCACCGGGTTCGTTTTGAAAATGCTGCGCGGCCTCACCTACAGCCTTACGGGCATCCTCGGTTTCAAGCATGGCCCGTTCTAAGGCTTTGGCCGCAGCTTTTAAAGCCTTCAGGCCTGGCATATCCGCCCCGTCCAAATCTGCAAATTTTGATGAGACACGCTCTATACCCGCCAAAGCACCGGCCAATCTGTCTTCAAAAGCCCCGTTTTCCCCCAACATGACTTCTGCTGCTGACAGCTCTGATAAGGCCCCTTCAGAGCCTTGTAAAAAGCGCCGCTCGGCAGCCAAGCTTTCATCTTCCCCGCTCTGTGGGTCAAGACGGTCTATTTCACCTATCGCATGTTCAAAAAAGTCACGGTCTTGGGCGGCCTTTTCCTGTCTTTGGGTCAAGCTTTCGATCTCTTCGCGTGCCTGTTTGAGCAAAAGGAATGCCTCTTGGCACTTTGCCCGCAAGGGTAAAAGTCCGCCAAAACTATCCAGTAAATCCAGATGCGTGCTGACATCCATAAGCCCGCGTCCATCATATTGTCCGTGGACTTCTAAAAGTAAGGCCCCGATCTCTGAGAGAAATTTCACACTGACAGGGGCGTCATTTATATAAGCCCGGCTGCGCCCGTCACGCCCTAAAGTCCGACGTAAAATAATATCCTCGCCCGCTTCGATTTCCATATCGGCTTCCGCGAGCCTTTCCCAAATTTTATGACCAAGGGGTAATTCAAAACTCGCCACACATTGGGCTTTCTGGGCACCGGAGCGGATAAGGGCTTTATCTGAACGCGCCCCTGTGGCCATGCCCAAAGCATCCAGAATGATAGATTTACCAGCCCCTGTTTCACCTGTAAGCGCGCTCAGCCCGGTGTTAAACTCCAGATTCAAAGCCTCAATAAGAACGACATTTTTAATCGATAATCCGGTTAACATGTCCCCTCCCTATTGCCGGTCCTGCTTACATATATTCAATCTTAGAAGAGGCGTTCACGCAAACGACGCCAATAAGTCCGATCATTTCGGGCTGTGATTTCACTGCGCAAATCCACCCCGAATTTTTCTAAAATTTCATAGCTATCTTCATACCATTCACTCGAAGGATAGTTGTATCCCAACACAGAGCCGACAAGTTTAGCTTCCTCAATAATGCCGAGAGCCACATAACTTTCCACGATGCGGTGCAAGGCCTCTTCGACTTGGGATGTAGTTTCGTAATCTTTGACGACATTTTTAAATCTGCCTATCGCCGCAAGATGTTGATTATCGCGTAAGTAATAGCGTCCAATATCCATTTCCTTACCCGCCAAATGGTCGTGGGTAAGTTCCAGTTTCAACCGAGCATCGCGGGCATAATCACTATCGGGATATCGACGCACCACTTGCTGCAGGGCAGCTTCGGCACTTACAGTTGTCGCCTGATCGCGCCCTACATCAAAAATCTGGTCATAATAATTTATGGCAATGAGGTAATAGGCATATGGCGTGCTTTCACTACCAGGATGCAGACTTATAAATCTCTGAGCCGTCGCGATTGATTCCTCGTAATCTGTTGAACGGTAATGCGCATAAGACGTCATGATCATGGCGCGTCTGGCCCATTTAGAAAAAGGATGTTGACGCTCAACCTCTTCGAAAAAGAGCTTGGCTCTCGCCCAATCGCCTTCTTCAACCTCGTCAAAGCCCTCATTATAAATGAGCTCGGCAGGGCGTTCGACATATGCCAACCGCTCTTTTCTATCACCGCCAAATGTAGAACAGGCAGTTAGAAACAGACTCGCAGCCACTGAACACAGTAGAAGGCGCTGAATTGACGTTGATTTCATGTGATTATTCCGATTCCGTCACTATTACCGAATGTTTCTAGACGAGAAATTGCCATACGGAAAGTTAGAAGTTTGTTAGGCACTCACAGATTCTTGTGTGTAATCTGCGTCATAATGCGGCAAAGTCACATATTTCCACGCATGAGGCGTATTATTAAGGGCCGTCATAAGCGCATGATTTAATCTATGCCCGCTTTTAAAAGCTGTAATTCGGCCTAAAATCGGCCCAACAATATAGACATCGCCCATAAGATCGAGGGCTTTGTGGCGAACAAATTCATCCGTATATCTAAGGCCCTCTGGATTTAGAATTTTATCTCCGTCCACAACGATCGCATTTTCAAGTGAGCCACCTTTTGATAGGCCCGCAGATTGTAGGGCCGCAACCTCATGCATCCGAGCAAAAGTTCGGGCAGAGGCGAGGCCTTTTCTAAAGGAACGCACATCCGGAATGATTTCCAGACTTTGATAGCCGATTGCGCTATCTTCAAAATCAATGGTGACATCCAGCTCAAGGCGACTGGCTGGCTCTATTTTTGCCCAAGAATCATTCTCGCGCACCTCAATAGTCTTTAAAATTTTGATATAACGTCGAGGGGCTGGCTGGCTCAGAATGCCCGCCTTGTCAATAAGATCAAGGAAAGGGGCGCTACTACCGTCACCTGCAGGGACTTCGTCACCTGCGACTTCAATAAATAAATTATCAATCCCGGCTGCGGATAAAGCCGCCAATAAATGCTCGACTGTAGAAATTTTGACACCAGAGCTATTTTCCAATGTTGTGCAATTTACTGATTTTGCAACAGACTCAGAACACACCTGAATATGATTGTCGCTTAGACCATCCGTTCTGACAAAAACCAAACCCGTCCCTATAGGCGCAGGGCGCATTAACATGCGCGTATGTTGTCCACCATGTAGCACCACACCTTCATAGGCGATGGGAGTCTTAATAGTGGATTGCCGTTGAACGAGTGCCATATTCACTGAAACTTTAACCGGATGATCCTTAAATCGCATTTGATTGATTAGTGGACTATATAGCAAGTCACAATCAATTAAAGCAGTGTTTGCTATAATTACGTACTTATAGATAAGCTTAGTTCAATGAGGTAACTCGTGTGCATTCTGGGTAATAAAAAACCCTGCCGTGGCAGGGTTTTACGTAAGTTATGTGGGTAAAACTAGCGGTTTTGTCGACGCAAGAAGGACGGGATTTCTAATTCGTCCTCCATTTCATCACCGAATAAATCGCCTGTATTTCTAGATTTGACTATGGGCTTGGCTTCTGGCTTTGCGACTGGCACACTTGGCTTGCGTCGACCAAAAAATCCAAATGGTCGTTTCACAACATTCTGAGTTTCACGTGTTGGCGCTGGCGTTCTGGCCTGAGGCGCGTCAGGGGCTGGCTTGACTCTGGGTGGATAAGGACGCGGCGGCGTATAAGCAGGTTGAGGTTCAACATATTCCGCCTCTGGCAATTCCGCTACGACTTCTTCTTCCGCCAGACCTCTTATCTCCTCTTCCATGCGGGCATCCGCAGGACGGCTATTATGTACCGGCGTTGGATTAAGCTGGGCTGAAATATGCGCTGGCTGTGTGTCTATATTGACCTCGGCGACAGGGTCGACAGTTTCCACAATAGCTGTGCTCGCTTGAGGAGAAGTGTAATTATAATCATGATCAGACAGCACGCCTGTTGCAACAACAGAGACGCGTACAATCCCGTCAAGATCAGGGTCTTCGGTCGAGCCGACAATAATATTGGCATCATCATCAACCTGTCCGCGGATGAGGCTGGCAGCTTCATCAACTTCGTAAAGCGTAAGATCACGTCCGCCCGTAATATTAATCAGGACACCGCGTGCGCCTTTAAGAGAAACATCATCAAGCAATGGATTGGCAATGGCGCTCTCGGCGGCTTCAATCGCACGGCGCTCGCCTGTTGCTTCGCCTGTGCCCATCATAGCCTTACCCATTTCGTCCATAACCGTGCGCACATCGGCAAAATCCAGATTAATCAGCCCCGGCACGACCATAAGATCGGTAATACCGCGCACACCTGAATTTAAAACCTCGTCAGCCATGGCAAAAGCGTCTGACATTGTCGTGCTTTCAGTTACAACACGGAAAAGGTTCTGATTTGGAATTGTAATCAGCGTATCGACACAATTTTGTAGAGTTTCAACACCTTCATTGGCCAATTTCATGCGTCTTGAGCCTTCAAACTGGAACGGCTTGGTGACAATCGCTACGGTTAGAATACCGCGTTCACGCGCCGCGCGGGCAATAACGGGGGCTGCGCCTGTGCCCGTACCGCCGCCCATTCCGGCCGCAACGAATAGCATATGCGCGCCGTCAAGATGCTCCAAAATCTCTTCTAGCGACTCTTCTGCGGATTGCTCACCCACTTCAGGCTGCATACCAGCGCCCAGACCTTGCGTTATGCCGCCGCCCATTTGGATACGTCGATCTGCTTTTGAGAGTGCCAAGGCTTGTGCATCCGTATTTGCCACGATGAATTCAACACCGTCCAGGCCAGACGAAATCATGTTATTAACCGCATTACCGCCAGCGCCACCCACACCGATTACAACGATACGGGGCTTAAGCTCGACAGCTTTTGGCAGTGAAAGATTTATACTCATTGTGAATACCCTTTGCGAAACGTAAAGCAAACCTGAATTTATATGGTTTGTATTTTATTAACGCATAGTCAGAGAAAAGCCTTAAAGGGGTATTAACCAAATGGCATTTCAGCTTAAAAATGTGACCGAAAATATGTGCTTTTTAGCCAAATAAGGCCCTAATTAGCCAATTTGGCTAAAAATTCTCTTTTATCCAATGCAAAGACCGCCCTATTCCGCCGCCTGCATAGCGTCTTTTACGGTAGCGCCGACCAGACAAATCAGGCGGGCCGGTAATGGCCTCATCACTTTCCATAAAGGCATGTTTTATCAAGCCTAATCCGACAGCAAAGTCAGGCCCGGACAAGGTTTCATCCAGCCCTAATATACCGTGAGGATGGCCAATACGTGTGCGTTTGTTAAACACATATTCCGCAAGCTCCCTTACGCCGTTAAGCTGCGCACCGCCCCCAGTTAAAACAATACGCCGACCGGAATATTGATCGAGACCGGCCTCTACCAGACGGTCTCTTAATATCTCTAATGTCTCTTCTATACGTGAGCGCACAATACTGGTCACAAGTGTGCGGGGTTCTTCGTGGAGCTCATCTTGAGCGCCCATTGGCGGACACGGGACGACATAACGATCATCATCAGACCCATGCAGCGCAGAGCCGTAAATACGCTTAATGCGTTCAGCCGCTTCAAAGGGAGTTATCAGGCCGCGCGCCAAATCGGTGGTGACATTATTGCCTCCCACAGAAATAGCCTCAACATGTATAAGCGCATTATCGCGGAACACCGCCGCTGTTGTGATGCCTCCGCCCATATCGATAATCGTTGCACCCAAATCGCGCTCATCATCTGTCAGCACGGCCAATCCGGCTGCGTAAGGCGAGACCGTGACAGAGCTTATGCGGAGATGTGAGCGCTCAACACAATGGGCGAGGTTTCGCAAAGGCCCCACTCCGGCCAAGACGAAATGCATATCCACACCCAAAGTTTGCCCGAACATACCGCGTGGATCGCGAATACCGCGTTCCTCATCCACACTCCAAGCCAAAGGCAAGGCATGTAATATAGCATAATCCGCCTGCGCCAGTTCTGAGAGTGAAGAATTTACCACACGTTTGAGATCACGATCAGCGACCTCACCGCTGGCAAAAGCGGTCTGTACTGTGAGATGTTGCGATCTTAATGAGCGCGTAGAGACATTGACACAGACAGATTGGACCGCAACACCAGCATCGCGCTCGGCCTTCGCCACAGCAGAGCGAATACTATTTTCCGCCGCCCCCATATCAATAACAGCACCGTTCTTAACGCCCACACTCTCGGCAATACCCGCGCCCAGCACTCTAAAGCCAAAATGCGAATCTTTTTGCCCAATAAAGCAAGCCGTCTTGCTCGTACCCAGATCAAGAACGGCTACCGTATCAGGTTTTTTTGCTGAACGCGTGATTTTCATACTCGTTTAGGCGCGGTGTGTCTTACGTGGTGTCAGCCCAATACGGTCTGGCAAGCGCATATCTATTCTAGATATATTCCTTGCCAATATCTCTTGGTCTGCGTGAAGTTGCCACAATGTCGCCAATGCCCCTTTTATGTGTTCTTGAGGCAAAGCTATATCAATCTTTTGCCCCGATTGTGTTTCAAATTGTAAATCCCAGCGCTGTGCATTTACGTAAACCGCCGCGCTGACATGTTTTGCGATTTCTGGAAATTCTGCAAGAGTCTGGTGCAAATCCGCAGCACCCTCACCCGCTTGCGCCCCAACGACCAATGGTAGATGGGCATAAGACTTTACATCTGCATCCTCGATCAATTTACCGTTTTTGTCTACAACCCTCACAATGCCTTGATTTTGCCAAAGCGCGTAAGGTCTGCGCTCGACAATTTGGACCACAAGACGGTTTGGCCAGAGACGTCGTACGACGGCATGATCAACCCAAGACAAGCTCTCAATACGGTTTTGGGCAGAGCGCATATTAATATCGAACATATAATCCCCGTGCGTGACACCGAGACTTTGGCGCACTTGGGCCTCGTTTAAGCGCCCTTCTCCCATAATATCGACGCGGTCTACGACAAACCCCATAGCAATGAGACGCTCACGTTTGAAATCATCAGCCGATTGGCGAATATCTGGCAAGAACCCGCCGAGCCAAAGCCCCATAAAAACGACAAATAAAATTAGTGCGGCGATAGAAAGCGTTAAGCGCATAAAGCCTTTGCGGGTGTAAGAAGCCGCTCTTATCTGGGCTGTCGCCCAATTACGCGCCCCTGTTAAGCCCGGCTTTATCGGGCTTATGCGTTTAATAGGACTATGTCTTACCTGGGCCATGAAGCATCCTCAACCATCCAGCGACAAAGCTGGTTAAAACTCATACCAACATGGCCGGCCTGTTCAGGCACAAGAGATGTTGGCGTCATTCCGGGTTGAGTATTGACCTCAAGCATTACGATTTTGTTTACAATATCACTTAAGTCTTCATTAATATCATTAAATCTGAAATCTGCGCGGCTTACACCGCGACATCCCAGTGTTTGATGGGCCAAAACAGCCCATGTCATGCAAATTTCACGCACTTGGGTCGGAATTTGCGCTGGCACAACATGGCGCGAGCCGCCTTCCTGATATTTAGCCGCATAATCATACCATTCGGTTTGCGGGATGATTTCGGTAACTTCCAAAGCCTTATCATGCATAACGGCCACGGTTAATTCGCGGCCCGGTATAAATTCTTCAACTAACACCCAGTCGCCCATATGCTCATTTTTTGCGATATCTTCTGGCGGGGTTTCCCCGTCTTTGACAATATACACCCCCACGCTGGAGCCTTGCGTATTGGGTTTGACGACATAAGGCATATCCATGGCATGTGATGTGGCGGCCTCACGGCGCGAAATAAAGGTTCCGCGCGGCACGTTAATGCCGACATCCCGCAAGACGGCTTTAGTGCGGTGTTTATCCATGGCCAAGGCGGATGCCATCACGCCGCTATGCGTATAAGGCGCCCCGAACATATCCAACACGCCTTGAACACGTCCGTCCTCGCCCCATTCGCCGTGCAAGGCATTAAATATAATATCGGGATCAGCTTCGTGTAATTGCTCCCAGAGATTAGGCGCAACATCGATTTCTAAAACTTCATAGCCTTCCGCGCGCAAGGCCTCAGCACAAGCCTTGCCCGAGACGAGAGACACATCTCGCTCTGGTGACATGCCGCCTTTTAGAACTGCAATACGCTTACTCATGTGACGTCTCCCAAGCGTTTAATCTCCCACTGCAAATCAACCCCTTCACTGGCTTTGACCTTATCCCGAACGGTTTCTCCCAAAGCTTCCAGATCAGCGGCTGTGGCTGTGCCCGTATTTATCATAAAATTACAGTGCTTTTCTGACATTTGCGCCCCGCCTATTATCAGACCGCGCCCGCCTACTGCGTCAATGACTTGCCAAGCGCCGCGACCATCTGATTGTTTTTGGTCGGGGTTTTTAAATGTCGAGCCACCTGTTTTTTCGCGTATAGGCTGGCTTTCCTCCCGCCGCTTTGTGATCGCGTCCATACGCGCGGCAATCTCTGCGGGATCATCCTTGCGTCCCTTAAAGACGGCCTGTGTGAAAATCAGATCATTTGGCGCGTCCGAATGTCGATAGGCATAACCCATTTCCGCGAGTGACATAATCTGGCGTCGCCCTGTTCTATCAAGCGCAACAAGCTCGACCAATACGTCCCGCGTTTCAGAGCCGTAACAGCCCGCATTCATACGCAAAGCCCCACCGATTGAGCCCGGTATGCCGGCGTAGAACTCCAGTCCTGAAAGCCCGGCCTTGGCCGCAGTTTTTGCAACTTTATTATCAAGGGCTGCCGCGCCCGCATAAATATGCTCGCCTTTAATTTCGATCTTGGCAAAAGCAGGGCCCAAGCGGATAACAACGCCCTTTATACCACCGTCGCGGATAATGACATTAGAGGCCACGCCCAATATTTGCACGGGAATATCGTCTGGCGTGGCGGATAGGAAATGGGCGAGATCGGCCTCGTCTTTCGGGATAAACAAAACCTCAGCCGGACCGCCAACGCGAAACCATGTATAGGGCGCAAGTTCCACATTCGCGCTTAACTTACCCCTTACAGAAGGTAGCCTGTCTATAAGGCTCACACAGCCTCCAAATCTTGGGCGAGGCTGGCCGCCCATTGGGTTATATCGCCAGCGCCCAAACATACGATCAAATCACCTGGTTCAAGATTAGGCTTTAAGGTCGAGGCCAGATTTTCCGGGGTAATGCTTAAGCAGTTTTTGTGACCATGGGTTTGCAGGCTGGTAACAAGTGCTGGCCCGTCAATGCCGTCAATCGGTGCCTCGCCAGCGGCATAGACATCTGCGACATAAACATGGTCGGCATTATTAAAACAGGTCGAAAACTCATCAAATAAATCCGAGAGCCGCGAATAACGATGGGGCTGGACCACGGCGTGAACCTTCCCTTGGCTGACTTGTCTGGCGGCTTGCAATACGGCCTCGATTTCAACCGGATGATGGCCATAATCATCAATAATGCTCACACCTTGCCAGTCCCCGACATGGGTAAAGCGGCGCTTGACCCCGCCAAAACTGTTCAGCCCCGCTCGTACTTGCGCCTGCGTCAAACCTAATTCGCGCGCAACCGCAATAGCCGAGAGCATGTTTTGGGCATTATGTTTTCCGGCCATAGGTAAGAATAGATCTGCCCAGAGCTCATCCTCTCCGTCTCTGGAGGCAAAGACCACATCAAAACGAGAGCCCGTGCTTTCCAATATCAGATTTTCAGCTCTTACATCTGCCTGCGGGTTAAAGCCGTAAGTTATAAGCCGCCGGTCCGATATACGACTGACCAAAGATTGCACTTCGGGGTGATCAATACACAGAACGGCAAAGCCGTAAAAAGGGAGGTTCTCAACGAAACTATCAAAGGCGGCCCGAAGCGTATCAAACTCGCCGTAATGCTCCATATGTTCCGGGTCAATATTGGTAACAACGGCAACAGTCGGAAATAATTTGAGAAATGATCCGTCAGACTCGTCGGCCTCAACGACCATCCAATCACCCAATCCTAATTTCGCATTGGAGCCGTAAGCATTGATAATGCCGCCATTAATGACGGTCGGGTCCATGCCGCCCCCCTCAAGCAGGGCAGCCATCATTGTGGTCGTCGTGGTTTTACCATGCGTGCCTGCTATGGCGATAGCCCATTTTAGACGCATAAGCTCGGCCAGCATTTCCGCACGGCGCACAACAGGAATGGCGCGCTTTCGGGCTTCAACGAGTTCAGGATTATCATCTTTAATGGCCGATGACATCACGATAGCGGCAGCGCCGATAACCTGCTCGGCCTTTTGTCCGATAGAAATATGTGCGCCTAATTTGCGCAAGCGCTTAACATTGGGGTTTTCACGCATATCAGAGCCTTGCACGGCATAGCCCAAATTAAGCATCACTTCCGCAATCCCGCTCATACCGATACCGCCAATCCCGACAAAATGTATCGGGCCTGTATCAAACGGAACCTTGGTCACAGGACGGGCCGCGGGATGGGCATCATTTTTTGCTCTCGCCATATTCCGGCTTTCTACATTATGTGGCAGCAGAGATGACCAATTCGGCCAAGTCTTTTGCGGCATTGGGATATGCCGCGGACCTTGCGGCATTGGCTGCGTTTTCAAGCCAGTGCGAATCATTAAGACGCCTTTCTAAGATAGTTTTGACGCCCTTAGCGGTAAACTCAGATTCTGGCAAAATATCGGCAGCATTAAGACGAGAAAGCGTTTTTGCATTCTCTGTTTGGTGATCATCCATGGCAATGGCAAGCGGGACAAGCAAAGAGGGCTTACCCATAAGCGCTATCTCGGAGACGGACCCCGCTCCAGCCCGCCCAATAATGTAATGGGCCTCGCTCAAATATGTTTCAATATCCGTAAAAAAAGGCTCGCACACGGCCTGTATGCCTGCGCTTTCATATGTGGCACGGGCCGTATCCAGACTAGATTTTAAAGTTTGTTGCACCACATTAAGGCGCGCCCGTAAACCAGCGGGTAGCGCGGCGATAGCTTGCGGCATTATTTGGCTTATGATGCGCGCGCCTAAACTGCCGCCCACAATTAAAATATTGATTTTATCTGTAGGTGCTGCGTAGCTTTTAGGTGCAGCGTCTAGAATTTGGTGGCGCAGTGGATTCCCCGTGCAGACATGTTTGGCTTGCGGCGGGCATTTTTCAATCGTCTGGAAACCAGTCGCAAGATGGCTCGCTCTTTTCGCAAAGACACGATTGACCCGCCCCAGCACGGCATTTTGTTCGTGAATAACTGTGGGCAGGCCCATTCCTTGAGCTTCGCGCATGGCCGGAAAGGAGGGATAACCTCCAAACCCTACAACGATATTAGGCTGCCAGTCTTTGATAAACTCTCGGGCTTGCCGCGTTCCCTTTTGTAATTTCATCACGCCACTGACAGCCTTGATCGGATTTCTCGGAGACAAGCTGGCGGCTTTAACCTGAATGATCGGATCTGCCTTAATGCGCCCGGTATGCTTAAAGCCGCGCTCATCGGTGATCATGGCAATATCCCAACCAGCATCACTTAGAATTTCTGATAAGGACTGGGCAGGAAACATATGCCCGCCCGTACCGCCTGCAGCGAGCAAGGCTTTCTTAGAAGAGGCATTAGGCATTACTGACCATAACCATAAGCCCCTGCGCGGCGACGGGTAAAGGCCAGAATAAGACCAGCAGAAAAACAAAGCGCCAACATGGAGGAACCGCCATAAGAAATGAAAGGCAATGTCATGCCCTTTGAGGGCGCCATATTGAGGTTTACAAACAGATTAATAATGGTCTGAATACCGATCATAGTTGCCAGACCTGCCACAGCCAGTTGGGAGAAATAATCATTGAGCTTAAGTGCATTACGAAAGCTGCGCAGTACAAATGCCGCAATGAGGCCTACAAGAAATATCGAAAGCAGAAAGCCGAACTCTTCAGCTACAATCGCAAAAATATAATCTGTATGACCATCAGGCAGGCTAAACTTAACCGAGCCTTCACCGGGGCCACGCCCAAAAAACCCGCCGCTTTGAATGGCCTCTAAAGCCTTATCTGTCTGGTAGGTATCCGCCCCGTCGGGATTGATAAATCGACTTATTCTATCGCGCACATGGGGTAAGGAAAAATAGGCCATCACCGCGCCTAATGTCGAAATGCCCATCATAAAGAGCATCCAGCCCAAGGACAGGCCTGCAAAAAAGAAAACGGCTGCAAAGCAAAGCGTGAGCAAAAAGGACTGGCCAAAATCAGGCTGCTGTATCAGCAAGGCAATAAGGGCCAGATAGACTATAAAAACGATCGAGACGCCCGGTATATTTGGGTCGCGTTTTTTCACAGAGAACATCCAAGAGGCAAAAACAATAAAGGCCGGTTTGACAAATTCAGAGGGTTGCAGCGAAAAAGAGCCCAAAGACATCCACCGTTTCGCGCCTTTGACCGAATAGCCATAAAAAGCGACAAAAACCAACATGAATATAGCCCCGAATAATGCCAAAACGCCAAATCTACGGGCGTTTTTAGGACTAAGGGTAGATATCATCACCACACCACATAATCCGATGATCGCGAATAATCCGTGGCGATAGAGAAAATGAAACGGGTCAAGAATATCAAGCCGTGCAGCCGCTGCCGGAGAGGCTGCCATGGATAAAATCAATCCAGCCCCAACAAGACAAATCAGCAAGCCAAGCGTGATATGATCCACACTGCGCCACCACTCAAACATTAAGGAGCGATTAGTGCGGCTTGGCGTCATTGTCTTGGCGATCATGCCGCGCTCCCAGATATCAGATTTTGGCCTGACTTCTCACGCTCGAACATGTCTATAATTTCTTGCGCTTTAACACGAAAAGCCTCGCCCCTGACTTCAAAGTTCTTGAACTGATCAAAACTCGCACAGGCCGGAGACAATAGTAATATAGCCTCTTCCCCACCAGCATTTAAGGCATCTTTGGTCGCGCATAATATCGCCATCTCTAAAGACCCAGAGACTTTATTGGGCACTTTGGCTTTGGAAAGCGTTTTCATAAATTGAGGCCCTGCTTCACCTATCAGATAAGCCTTTTTGATTTTATCAAAAAACGGATCTAGAGGTTCTATCCCGCCGTCCTTAGCCACCCCGCCAGCTATCCAGTAAATATTGTCATATGATTTCAAGGCCTGTCGGGCTGCATCCGCATTTGTCGCCTTACTATCATTTACATATCTAACATGCCCGACCTTGCCGATTGTTTCCATACGGTGGGCCAAGCCCGGAAACGTCTTTATCGCCCGTCCGATATCTTTTGGCTTAACGCCCATGGCATAAACAGCAGCATAAGCCGCTGCCGCATTTTGCCAATTATGCTCGCCTTCCAATGTCGAAACCGGTGTCAGGTCAAGTATGTTTTCAACCTTTGAACCCAGCGCGCAATAGAGCTTGCCTTTTACCACGCAACTGCCTCGACCCAATGAGCGCTTACCCGAGATAGGCATAATCCGGCGACCATTTTTAGCCATAAGTCGGGTGCACAGGCTTTTGCCTTCAATATTATCCACTCCGACGATTACATTATCCTCTGAGGTCTGGTTGAGGAAAATCCGGGACTTGGCTTCTTCATAGGCTTTCATATCACCGTGACGGTCAAGATGGTCGGGAGATAGGTTTAAAAATACAGCCGCATTCGCGCGTAAGGATTGCGTCCGCTCTAGCTGATAAGAGGAAAGCTCCAGCACATAATAAACCCCGCCATGCATGCTATCAAGATCAAGCACGCCGCGGCCAATATTACCGCCCACTTGGGCATCGCGCCCGCAGCTCTTTAATATATGCCCGATCAGGCTGGTGGTTGTGGATTTCCCATTCGTGCCCGTAATCGCAATGATCTTGGGCCGGGCTTCTGCTGGACAGGCATTCACCTCGCGGGCAAAAATTTCAATATCGCAAATGATGGGGACATTATGTTTTTTGGCTTGCAGCGCACTCCAATGCGGCTTGGGTAAATTATCTGGAATACCGGGTGATAAAACCAAGGCGTCATATTCGCGCCAATCTTGTTGAGCGATAGAAATAATAGGTACATTTTTTTCAGCCGCTGCTTTACGACTAGCCGAATTATCATCCCAGGCATGCACCTCTGCTCCGCCCGCGACTAAAGACAAAGCCGAGGAAATACCCGTCCGCCCCAGCCCGACGACAGCAATTTTTTGCCCCTTAAATGACTTCGCAATAATCATATATTTACCGCAATTTCAGCGTTGAAAGACCGATCAGGGCCAAAATAATGGCGATGATCCAAAATCGAATAACAATGGTGGGTTCTGCCCACCCCTTCTTCTCATAATGATGATGTATGGGAGCCATGCGGAAAACGCGTTTTCCCGTCAGCTTAAATGAAGCGACCTGTACAATGACAGACACCGCTTCGAGCACAAAAAGCCCGCCAATAATCGCCAGCACGATTTCATGTTTAATGGCGACACCCGCACTGCCCAAAGCGCCGCCCAGAGCGAGCGAGCCCGTATCGCCCATAAACACCATAGCAGGCGGTGCGTTAAACCATAAAAAGCCCAAACCGGCCCCGATTATGGCCCCGAGGAAAATCGTCACCTCGCCTGAACCGGGCACATAAGGCACGCCTAGATAGTTTGAATAGATTGAATTACCGACCAGATAGGCAATAACGGCAAGGCTCATACAGGCAATCATAACAGGCACAATCGCCAGACCGTCGAGACCATCCGTTAGATTAACCGCATTTGACGTTCCAACAATGACGAGACAGCCAAAGGGAATGAAAAACATACCAAGGTTTAAGGTGAAATCCTTGAGGAAGGGAATGGCCAAACCTGTGGCAAATTCCGGATTATCCTGTGGGAAAGCCTTTGTTAAATAATATACTGCAATGGCCGCGATTGAAAATTCGAGGACCAGCTTGATTTTACCACTAAAACCTTTGGGATTTTGACGGGAAACCTTGAGGTAATCATCATAAAATCCGATCATGCCATAGCCGACCGTGACCAGAAAAACAGTCCAGAGAAACGGGCTATGTAAATTGCCCCATAATAAAGTTGAAAACACCACGGAAAGTAATATGAGCAATCCGCCCATTGTCGGTGTGCCCGCTTTTTTTATGATATGACCTTCCGGCCCGTCTTCCCGAATGGGCTGGCCCTTACCTTGCCGCGCGCGAAGTATATTGATCATGCGCGGACCCAGAATGAAAGCAATGAGCAGTGAGGTCAGCAAAGCCCCGCCGCTTCTAAACGTCAGGTAATTTAGGAGATTAAAGACCTGAAACTGGTCTGATAAAGGCGCAAGCCACTCATATAACATTAGCTATCACCCTTTTTTAATGTCTCACATATCTGGCCAAGTCCGGCGGTGTTAGAGCCTTTAATCAAGACAATATCGCCGTCTTCTAATTCTGCTTTCAAAGCTTCTAGGGCCGCTTCGCCGTCGCGCACCCATTCTCCGCGCATTTTTCGCGGCAAGGCCCCGCGCAAGGCTCGCATACATTCACCCGTGACGATCACACGCTCAAAACCTGCAGCCTCAAGCGGTTCGGCCAAGGCTGCATGTAAGTCCAGTTCGTCTTTGCCCAACTCACCCATATCACCCAGAATGGCAATTTTACGCCCAGACTTTAGGCCGGCCGCCGCAATAGCGGCGCGCATACTGGCAGGGTTAGCGTTGTAACTCTCATCAATTAAAGTAAAATCACGCCCGTCTAGCTCTAGGGCATGATAATCACCGCGCCCTGAAACTGCACTCACCTTGCGAAGGGCCATGGCCGCTTTTCGCAGATCAATTCCAGCGGCGTAAGCCACGGCCATGCAGGCCGCGCCATTGGCAATCCAATGTTCACCCGGCACAAGTAATGTCACATCATATTGCTGGTAATTTATACGCAGCCTTGTATTGCTGCCATCAGCATGTGTCTGGGCTGTCACGATGGAAATATCACAATCGCCATGTCCAAAAGTCAGAACAGTTTTGCCTAATGCCTTGGCTTTTTTGGCTATCGCGTCGCTATGTGGGTTATCGCCGTTTAGAATAAGCGTGCCTTCATCCACTAATCCGGACATGATTTCAGCTTTGGCATCTGCAATAGCGGCCTCATCCTTAAAATGTGCCTGATGGGCGCCGGTTACAGTTGTAATTAAGGCAATATCGGGCTGCACTAAATCAGACAAAGCTGTTAGCTCGCCAGCATGGTTCATACCCATTTCAAAAATGCCGTAATCTGTAGATTTAGGCATGGACGCCAAAGTCAGCGGCACGCCCCAATGATTATTAAATGATTTTTGCGATTTATGCGTCACACCGAACTGCGCAAACATAACGGCCAAGGCCTCTTTGACGCTGGTTTTACCAACACTACCCGTCACCCCAATGCGTAAGGCTTTGGAGCGTCTGCGCGCTGAGATCGCCAAATCTGACAGAGCTTTTTCACTATCTTTGACAAGCAAAGCTGGCGCGGCTTGCTTACCCTTGGACGAAATGACGGCGCCAGCCCCCGCCTCTAAGGCTTGCGGGATAAAATCATGGCCGTCGCGCTGGGCCTGTAAGGGGATGAATAAATCCCCCTCTTGAAGGCTGCGTGTGTCAATCGACAAGCCAGATACGGACCACTCCCCGACGGCCTCGCCGCCTGTCGCGCTGGCGGCTGATGAAGCCGTCCATAATATGTCACGTTCCGAGCTATCTGCCATCGCTCTGCTCCTTTAAATATTTATGTACTTCTTCAATGTCTGAGAAAGGATATGTAACCCCTGATATAATCTGACCAGTCTCATGGCCTTTACCCGCCACAACCAAACAGTCTTTAGGGCCTAAAACATCTATGCCCGCCCTGATCGCTTTGGCCCGCCCGCCTATATTTTGGGCCTTTGGACAGCCGCGCATCACAGCTTTGCGAATAGTATCAGGGTCTTCGGAGCGGGGATTGTCATCCGTGACAATAACACGGTCCGCCAGTCGTTGCGCAACGGCACCCATTTTGGCCCGCTTATCTGGATCTCTGTCTCCACCACACCCAAAGACAACCACAAGCGCGCCCTCTGTGTGGGGTCGCAGGCTTGTTAAAACTTTATCCAGCCCGTCTTCCGTATGAGCAAAATCAATAAATATCGGCGCGCCTTTATGATTATGCCCAGCGGGTTCCATCCGGCCTGCAACACCTTGAAGGTTCTCTAAAGCCTCAAGGCCCATATCCCGTTTAACATCTGTGACAAGGGCGAGCCCTAAAGCGCTTACTGCGTTGAAAACCTGAAAAGCGCCTGCCAGCGGAAGCTCAAACTTATGGGATTTGCCTAAAACATCCAGACTTACATTTTGACTAGACGGTTTGGCTTTAATGGCTTTAATCGCAATATCTTTGCCCTGCCAGCCTATGCTGAGAACGGACTGCCCGCGCGCTTTGCAAATATCTGCGATCTGGCGACCATAAGCATCATCAACATTTATGACGACATCGGCGCGGGGCGGGGTAAGCTCTGTAAACAAACGCGCTTTGGCGGCAAAATATTGGCGGACATTGCTGTGATAATCAAAATGATCTTGTGTGAGGTTAGAAAAGCCCGCCGCGCTTACCTTAACCCCGTCCAGACGGTATTGATCCAGCCCGTGACTAGAAGCCTCCATGGCCACATGAGTCACACCGTCTTGCTTTAACTGCGAGAGCGCTTTGTGCAAATCTACAGCATCCGGCGTTGTGTGTGATAAAGGCGTATGTCCTTTGGCCGTACGCACACCCAGCGTTCCAAAACACGCGGCCTTATGGCCAGCAGAATCCCAAATTTGTCTTAAAAACTCAACGGTGGAGCTTTTGCCATTTGTGCCCGTCATCGCAATAAGAGTTTTGGGTTGTCCCGGATGAAAACGTGCCGCCAGCTGGGCGTAAACTAGGCGCGGGTTTTCGTTTTCAATTAAGGGCACAGATAGTTTCGGCAGACCGGGTAAGGACAAAATTGCACCTGCCCCTTTTTCTATCGCTTTTGGAATATAATCACGTCCATCTGAAACCGTCCCCGGCAGGGCGGCGAAAATCATACCGGGTTTGACGTGGCGGCTATCATAGGTCAGACCGCTAAAGTTCTCAAGGTTTAACGCACCCATTACCGTAAAGCCCCCTCTTTGGAAAAAGGGCTAAGCGCCAATGAAGGAGGTTTTCGCTTCACACCTAAAGCAGGCCCCATACGCTCAATCACTTTTCGCGCTGTTGGGGCGGCGTTCCAGCCTGCCGTAGCATAACCATAAGTCCCCTCAACCGCTTTGGGCTCATCATAAGTAATCATCACCAGATAAGTTGGGTCATCATATGGCAATGCGGCCACAAAGGATGACACCAAACGGTCTTCATCATAGCCGCCAATAGAGGGCTTATCTGCTGTACCGGTCTTACCCATAACCCGGTAGCCTTCTACAGCCGCATTACGTCCCGTACCATCTGTCACAACATAGCGCATAAGATCGCGGATCAGTTGAGAGTTCTCTGGTGATATGACGCGGCGCGAACGCGGCAGGTTTGCAGCATCGCGTTTGGAAAAAGTAGGCGTGATGTAATTCCCGCCATTAAGCAAAGCCCCGATAGCGGCTGATAAAGCCAAAGGCGTCACAGAAATGCCGTGGCCGTAAGACACCGTGACCGTCGTAATATCCTGCCACTCTGTCTGGACTTGAGGACGAGCGCTCTCAGAAATTTCAAGCGGCAAACGCTCCATAAGACCCAAATCTCTGAGGAAAGCCTGTTGCATATCCCCGCCCCCGCGCAAAGCCATAAGCGCCGTGCCGCGATTTGAGCTTTGCGCCAATATTTCAGGCATCGCCATAGGGGTTTTACTCGGATGATCATCCCGAATGGTTTTACCCCGTATCGTAAACGGTTCTTGAACCGGAAATTCTTCCTCAAGGTCTGTCAAATTATTCTCCAATGCCATGGCCATAGTGATCGGTTTAAAGACCGAGCCAAGCTCATATGTGGACATTGAGGCATGATTATAGCGAAATTCGTTCGAAAATGCGCCGGGATTATTGGGATTGTAATTTGGCAAGGAGGCCATCGCCAGAACCTCGCCCGTCTTGATATTCAAAACAACGCCTGAATTGGATTTGGCTTGGAATTTTTCAATACCGCCCGCCAATTCGTCCGTTAAAATATGCTGGACACGCAGATCAATAGAGAGCGCTTTGGCCGGCGCATTAGGCTCTGATAATTCCGCATTAAAAGCCCGCTCAACACCCGCCATGCCTTTGAGGTCACGATCCGCAAAGCCAATAATATGCGCGCCTAAATTACCCAGCGGATAAACACGCTTTGGTTCTACCCGAAAAGCCAAACCGGGCAGTCCTAAATCAAATATTTTTTGGTGCATGCGCGGCCCCATACCACGCTCCAGCCAGATAAATTTCTTATCAGAGGAAAGCTTGTCTATTAAATCTTGGCGATTTTTTTGTGGTAGATATTGGCTTAATTTATCCGCAGTCTCGGTTGCGTTCCAGACTTTGCGCGGCTCGGCGTAAAGCGAATAAGAGCGCAATGTTGTGGCCAGAATTTCGCCCTTGCGGTCGACAATGTCTGCGCGTGTAGCGTTTAAGGCTTTGGGAATAAACCGGCTTGAATCCGCTTTATTGAGCAAGGCAACTTCGGCAAATCTTAGCCCGAAAATCACCAGCATAATGATAAAAATAATCGCCCCAATGCGAATACGGATACGCCCTTCGGAAACAGCCTCAAATTCATCATCAGCCACAATAACAGGCGCAGGACTATTGGCCGCAAAAGGCGGCGTGTCCTCGTGATATGTATCAAAGGCCATTACCGCGTCCCGCCTTGATCTTGGGCCTGAATGTGGCCAGATTGAACCGGCAATAGACGTTCAAATTTTTGGGACACATCCTTGGACGTTATGATGCGATCAACCTCGGTTGCCTCCAGCCCTAAATGCTCGCGCGCCAATTCCTGCAAGCGCGCCGGATTTTCAAGAAAAGCCAGTTCGGCACGTAAAACCTGTAAAGCTCTTTCTTCTTTTTCTATCTGGACTTCCAGCCTGCGCATTTCAGACTTTGCAGACTGGGCGCTGATTTTGACATAATAAAGCAGGGTCATCAGCACGACCCCGATTATGACGAGAATAAGCCCGACAAGGCGCCGCGCAACACGCGCATTATCATAATGATAAACACTCATGCCGCCGCCTTTAGAGAGTCCAGACTTGGCATAGTCGGAAGAAACTCTTCATCGGGACTAAAAGCCGGCCCCGTTGTGCGCACAGCCCAGCGTAATTTAGCTGATCGTGATCGGGGGTTTTCGGAAATCTCGCGCGAGGACGGCTTGGTCACACTTTTCTTGGAAAGTGTAAAACTCGGGGTAAAATCCGTCTGCGGCGCACTGGGCAGGTGACGTGAACCCGCTGCTGGGGCAGAGCTGCGACGACGCAAAAAATTCTTTACTATACGGTCTTCAAGGGAATGAAATGTGACGACAATCAACCGTCCTCCGGGTTTCAGAAGGTTTTCTGCCGCGCATAGCCCGCGGTAAAGCTCGCCAAGCTCATCATTGATAAAAATTCGCAAGGCTTGAAAGACGCGGGTGGCGGGATGAATTTTACCTGACCGCCCCACAGCTTGTTCAACGACATTGGCCAAAGCCTGAGTCGTGACAATATCGCCCTCTTCGCGTGCGCGAACGATAAAATCGGCAATGCGCTTGGACCGTTTTTCTTCGCCGTAAACTTTAAAAAGACGGATCAGCTCAGAACGGGATAATTGCTTCACCGCATCACTTGCCGTCGGGCCGCTACGCCCCATACGCATATCAAGAGGCCCGTCTCGCATAAAGGAAAAGCCGCGCTCCGCCTGATCAAGCTGCATGGAGGAAACGCCAATATCAAGCACAACCGCATCAAGGTCTGACAGGCCGTGAGCATCCATATGAGAAAATTCTGTTTCGATAAATGTGAGACGCCCTTGAAACTTTTCAGATAGCGCACGCGCACGCGGTGCAACATTAATATCCCGATCAAGCGCGGTGACAGTACACTGCGCCGCCTCTAAGAACGCCGCGCTATAACCGCCATTGCCAAATGTCGCGTCAAGATAATGCTCCCCGTCTTTGGGGGCTAAGGCCGCTATGACCTCGGGAAGCATGACGGGATAATGGATCACATTTGCCCCTTATCCGAATTTGCACCAGACGGGGCCGTTGAACCAAAGGGGGCCGGTTTGAGACGGTGGCGATTTTCGCGCGCCAAGCGCCGCATATCCGTAGCGCGCGCCTCATGGGCTTGCGGTGACCAGATTTCAAACCGCCGCCCCAGACCGACAAAGGTAATTTTTCCGTTTAGCTCTGCATATTCATGCATGTCTTTGGGCAGAGATATCCGCCCCCCGCTATCAAATGGCAAGCGGCGGCTTTCAGCAAAGATCGCTCTTTGCAAGGCAATCCGCCCTTCATCATAATAATCCAGCGTCTCTAGCGCGCGCATATAATCCTCAAGCAATGACAGCCCGCCGCCTTCCAGATAATTGCCATCGAAACTTTTCCAAACGATGACCCCGTCAAAGACACTGCCTTCGATCACAGAGCGAAAATCGGACGGGACAGAGACCCGACCCTTCGCATCCATATTATTTGTAACCGTAGACAGAAACACGTCTATCCCCTTCCAAATACTCGCAATTGAGCATTACTCCCATTTGTGGGATAACATGGGAATTTATGGGATACAATGCCAATTTAATAAAAAATTAGCTATAAA
>CAZNCJ010000037.1:0-22596 GCA_964571595.1 uncultured Caulobacterales bacterium
CACTATAGAATTTTGGAAATATAGAGTCAGTCAAAAAAAATATATTTTTTTGAAAATAAGCGATATTTTTTTCTTTATTCCAATTATGGGACATAAAGGAAATCTAATTAATCCCTCAATAACCCTGCTCTGACACAGAATAGACTCTGTCTATGCCGCCCCTATTGAGCCCGTATTGTGAGATAGGATAAAAACGAAAGGCGATTAAGTATCCACGTCGGCTTCCAAGGCATTACTGATGATAAATTCGCGGCGGGGTTCAACCACATCACCCATAAGTTTGGTAAAGAGATCATCAGACGCATCCGCGGCTTCGACCTTTACCTGTAATAATGAGCGCGCATTGGCATCCAATGTCGTTTCCCAGAGCTGATCAGGGTTCATTTCACCCAATCCTTTATAGCGTTGGATTTTAAAGCCCTTCTTACCGCCGCTCTCAATAACTTCGAAAAGTTGGGCAGGACCGAATACCTCAACAGGGTCTGCATCTCCGCGTCTAAAAACGGCGACGCCTGAATAGGTTTCCATAAGTTGCGGGGCGAGCTTATGTAAGCGGCGCGCATCCGCGCTATCTCGGAAAGCGGGCCGAAAGACAACACGTTCCATCACGCCGCGCACTTCGCGCTCAAGCACGACCGCGCCGTCCGTATCAAGATGGCCCGACCATCCGTCCTCGCCCTCATCGGCGATCATATCAAGGCGCTTAACCGCCGCGTCAATTTCACTTTGGCCTGCCTCTTGGCCGAGGGCACCAGCAATCGCGACTTGGGCTATAATACTATCGCCGGCCTTATGCTTCATACGCGTTATAAGTTGTTGCGCTTTTAAGGCTTCACTTGCCAAGCGTTTTAGATCTTCACCCGTAATGACGGCACCGCCCTCAAGGGTGAGCGAGCCGTCTTGAGCGCCTGCATCAATCAGGTAATCATCCAGTTCTTCCTGATCTTTAATATAGCGTGCTGATTTACCCCGTTCGACTTTGTAAAGCGGCGGCTGGGCGATATAGAGATAGCCCCGATCAATCAGTTCAGGCATTTGACGATAGAAGAAAGTGAGCAAAAGCGTCCGAATATGCGCGCCGTCAACATCCGCATCCGTCATAATTACGACTTTATGATAACGCAGTTTCTCAATATCAAAATCCTCGCGTCCGATACCTGTCCCCAGCGCAGTAATCATCGTGCCGATTTCTTGCGAGGATAACATGCGATCAAAACGCGCGCGCTCAACATTGAGGATTTTACCTTTAAGCGGCAAGATGGCTTGGTTTTGACGGTCTCGTGCCTGTTTGGCAGACCCGCCCGCACTATCGCCCTCCACTATGAATATTTCTGACAGAGCAGGATCGCGCTCTTGGCAATCGGCGAGTTTACCCGGCAATGACGCCACATCCAGTGCGCCTTTCCGGCGGGTCAGGTCGCGGGCTTTACGGGCGGCCTCACGGGCGGCAGCTGCTTCGATGATTTTCTGAACAATGATTTTCGCCTCTGTGGGATGTTCTTCAAACCACTCATTTAACGCCTCCCCCATCGCGCTTTCCACCACGGGACGCACTTCGGAAGATACCAGCTTATCCTTTGTCTGGCTGGAAAATTTCGGATCAGGCACTTTAACAGACAGCACGCATGTCAAACCTTCACGCGCATCATCGCCGGAAATAGAGACTTTTTCCTTTTTGGCGGCCCCTGACGAAGCTGCATATTTATTGATCGTCCGCGTGAGGGCACCGCGAAATCCTGCCAAATGAGTCCCGCCATCACGCTGGGGAATGTTATTGGTAAAACAGCGCACATTTTCATGATACCCATCATTCCACCAAAGCGCCGCTTCAACACCAATACCGTCAACCTCTTTCATCACCACAATCGGGGCTTCGAGTTGCGCCTGTTTATTGGCATCCAGATGCCGTACAAAGGCCTCTATCCCGCCCTCATAAAAAAGCTCGGTGACAATATCGTCCTCAGGTCTTTCATCCGTCAGAATAATCATCACACCCGAGTTTAGGAAAGCCAGTTCGCGCAAGCGCCGCTCTAAGGTGGCACGATCAAACTCCACCATGGTGAACGTCTCTTCTGAAGGCAGGAAGCGCACCTCGGTCCCTGTCAGGATTTTTTTATCACCATTACGGCGTGTCTCTTCGGGGGCATCGCCAACAATTTTTAAAGGCGCAAGGCTTTCTCCGTGAGAGAACTCCATGTGATGTTCTTTACCGTCACGCCAGATTGTAAGCTGTAAGGACACGGACAAAGCATTCACCACGGAGACCCCAACACCGTGCAAACCGCCCGAAACCTTATAGCTATTTTGGTCAAATTTTCCGCCCGCATGTAATTGGGTCATAATCACTTCTGCTGCGGAAATGCCTTCTTCTTCGTGGATAGCCACAGGAATGCCGCGCCCATTATCTCGCACAGAACAAGAGCCGTCAGAATGAAGCCTGACCTCTACACGGTCCGCATGACCCGCCAAGCTCTCATCAATGGAATTATCGACAACTTCATAGACCATATGATGTAAGCCGGAGCCGTCATCCGTATCCCCGATATACATGCCCGGGCGCTTACGAACGGCATCAAGTCCTTTTAAAACCTTGATACTATCGGCACCATATTCTGCTGGTTGAGCTGCTGGATCGGACATATGAAAAACCATCTTTCGAATCGACACTATATTGCTATTTAACATAGGCTAATTTGGCCCGAGATGCACGGAGATAATGGTTTTGACTTAACAAGTTGCCAAAGAAGTGCTATGCAACTTATTAGGTGTAGGGCGCATGAACTTAGAAACGAAAAATCCAAAGATAAAATTAAACGATGAAACCCTAAATGGTGAGGTTTTGTCAGAAATCAACCGCATCGCTCTAGTAATCAATATGGCATTTGCTGCCATCGCATTATTCTTATGCTGGCAACTAAATAAGGAACTGACTTCACTCAATAGTTTTTCGGAAAGCCCAGGTTTCGAAACTGTTAAAAACCTTCTTACACCCGATACAACCGATGCCGCCCCCCTTTCGAGTAATATAGCCGTAACGGTCGCATTAGAACATGACTATCAGCTAAGACGTAGTGCCATGCTTCGATCTTTCATTGCCTCACGACTCTTTTTATCATCTGCATCCATTATGGCTGGCCTTGGCCTTATCGTAATGGGTGTCGCACTTATTATAGCCCGGATCAAAGAAGCCAATCAAAGCACGTTTAAAGCCACGGTGGATGACGAAAAAGGTAAAAAAGGCACGCTTGAATTTATGACTTCATTTCCAGGTGTTATGCTGGCATTTTTTGGGATATTGGTAATTTCTGTAACAATGATGACAACTATCTTTAATAAAATAGTAACTACGGACGCCCCCCTATATTTTCACAACAATACTTATTGGTCTACACTCTCATCCCCTCCGTCTTACAGACCTGCAAAGCAACTGATTTCGGATCAAACAAGAGATAATATTATACTTGAAATCACGGAGGACTAACATGAAACTAAATTTTAAATATATGATTTTATTGCTATGTTTAATCGGGGCAAACTCTGCTAACGCAAATTCACCTGCTGAACTCTACCAGAAATGTAAGTCAGATTTACTAAACTCGGATTTAAATGCCAAAACAAAGAGAAACTGCAAACTCATCAAATGGGCCTATGAAGCCGGATATGAGAACGGAAAAAATGACGCAAGTAATGACGGACCTTCTGTCGGTGCCGTCGGAGCATATCGGTCTGTATATCAGCCGCCTATAATAGCCGCTCCTGCACCGCCGCAGCCCCCCATACCGCAGCCGTCCATACCGCAAATTGTCCCTCCAAGCTCTATTGGGCATCAAGGCCCAGGCTCGATTAACGCGGGAGATCATGTCGCTCAAACACCATTACCAAATACTTCTAGTCAAACAATTCGGGCTTTGCCACAAAACCTAGATCAGATCAGAACTGGACCAAATTAGCAAAACAAGTTTTTAAACTCAAACTTCTCATATATGTGGAGTCTGAGTTTAAATATAATTCTATAAATTGTGTAATTGAAAAATTAATGTTTTAAAGCGCGGCGTCAAGTTCTGGCAAGGCTTTGAACAAATCCGCGACAAGACCGTAATCGGCCACTTGGAAAATCGGAGCTTCCTCATCCTTATTGATCGCGACAATGACCTTACTGTCTTTCATACCTGCCAAATGCTGGATAGCACCGGAAATACCCACGGCGATATAAAGGTCAGGCGCAACCGCCTTACCTGTTTGGCCGACCTGATAATCATTAGGCACAAAACCAGCATCAACAGCCGCCCGTGACGCGCCAATAGCGGCACCGAGCTTATCAGCTATGCCTTCAAGCAGAGAGAAGTTCTCGCCTGAACCCATGCCACGGCCACCGGAAATAACGATTTTAGCGGCTGTAAGTTCTGGACGATCAGATTTTGACAATTCTTCATTGATAAATTCTGATTTAAACGGCCCGCTTGGATCCGAAATGCTATCAACAGAAGCGCTACCGCCCTCGCCTGCTGGCGCAAATGCGGTTGTTCTGACCGTTACACATTTCTTAGCATCCGTGCTTTGCACTGTCGCCATAGCATTACCCGCATAGATCGGGCGTACAAATGTATCAGCACTTTCAACACTCACAACGGAGCTGATTTGTTGCACATCTAGTTTGGCTGCCACACGCGGCATATAATTTTTATGCGTTGTGGTATCGGGCGCCAAGACCGCATCATAGCCACTCATAAGCGGTACAATAACGGCTTCCATGCTCTCAGCCAGCTGACGTTTGAGGCTAACATGATCACATGTGATGACTTTGCGCACACCTGCAATTTTTGCAGCTTGTGCTGCCACATCTTTAACGCCTTTACCGGCGACAAGCACGTCAACATCTCCGTCCATAGCCGCAGCGGCTGTCACGGTTTTATGGGTTGCGTCTTTAACATCTGAATTATCGTGTTCAGCAACAACTAGAATAGCCATTAGATCACTCCCGCTTCGTTTTTAAGTTTATCAACAAGTGTTGCCACATCTTCGACCTTAATACCCGCTTTGCGCGCTTCAGGTTCTGAGACTTTTAAGACTTTCAGGCGCGGCGCTGTGTCCACGCCATAATCACCGGGTGCTTTCGCATCAATGGGCTTTTTCTTGGCTTTCATAATATTAGGCAAGCTGGCATAGCGCGGCTCATTTAAGCGAAGATCGGTCGTTACAATCGCCGGCAATTCGGTTTTGACAGTCTGGAGACCACCGTCAACTTCGCGCACGACAGTGAGCTTATCGCCGTCCTTCGTTACAGAATTGGCATTTGTACCTTGCGGCCAACCCAATAGAGCTCCTAACATAGCGCCCGTGGCACCGTAATCATTATCAATGGCTTGCTTACCCAATATGACAAGCTCGGGGCCTTCGGCCTCAACCACGCCTTTGAGAATTTTCGCAACAGCCAATGGCTCCAGATCATCATCAGTCTGCACATGCACGCCGCGGTCCATACCCATGGCCAAAGCGGTGCGAATTGTTTCTTGGGTTTTGGCCGGGCCAATGGAGACAACAATAGTTTCAGTAGCTGTGCCCGCTTCTTGCAAACGCACGGCCTCCTCTACGGCGATCTCGTCAAAGGGGTTCATTGACATTTTTACATTGGCTAGATCAACGCCAGACTGGTCTGATTTGACACGGGCCTTGACGTTATAGTCAAGCACGCGCTTTACAGGAACAAGAACTTTCATGATGGCTCCGGTGGTTAAAATGGGTTCCGGTGGCTACCGGAAAACAGAGTATTGATTTGAACATCACATATAGACAGATCAAATGGTTTTCAAGTCATAGAGACAAGAATTATGCAACTTGTTGCATAACAATTAATCTCATTAATGTGATAGGTTGAACTTTAAGAGAATTTTCTAACGATTAGCGCCCGGAATCCATTTTATATCCGTGCTACCGTGATCATTACACCAGCGCGCAGCAACAAATAAAAAGTCAGATAAACGGTTGAGATATTGCAAGGCTGCGGGATTTATTTCGGTTTTCGCCCCAAAGGCAATCGTCACGCGTTCGGCGCGCCGACAGACCGTGCGGGCTTGATGCAAATATGCGGCTGGCAAGGAGCCGCCTGGCAGAACAAAGCTATTTAAGGGTTCGAGCTGCGCATTTAAGCTATCCAGCTCTGTTTCAAGCCGTGTCACTTGTGCCTCGACCATGCGCAACGCGTATTCGCTATCCGCCTCTCCCGCCACAGGCAGAGGCGTGGCCAGATCTGCGCCCAGATCAAACAGATCATTTTGGATACGCGATAACATGTCATCAAGCTCGGTTTGGGCGGCATTTTTAGCCCCAGACCAATTTTGCAGCGCATTGCGCGCCAGACCAATTACGGCATTAGTTTCGTCTACATCCCCGTAGGCCCTCACACGCGGGTCATCTTTGGAAACCCGCGAGCCATCAACCAGCCCGGTCGTGCCGTCATCGCCTGTGCGGGTGTAAATTTTATTGAGTTTGACCATATAACCTAACTTTTGAGGACGTTAGCCAGTAGTACGTTTTAGATAAAACAAAAAGGCCAAGGCAAACAGAGCTGCCAATTGGGACCAGACACGCCTACGCATCCAGAGATTGGACTTTTGCCGCGCGTCTTCGCTTTTACCGCCCATAGAAATCGCCCCCATAACCAGCGTAAACAGGACAGCTATGAAGGCAAGCGCTGTAATTATATAGGCAAATATTATCATAAATTCAGTCTCGTAAAACTCTAATTACGCCCTTCTCCAAGCACGCATTGCTTAAATCTTATACGCGCAGATTATATTATGTCTATCCACATTGCGCGAAATAAAAAGCATATCAGGCCTTGTTGTAAGAGATTAGTCAAACTAAAGGGGAGCTAAGCAAGAAGGCTTGAAAATGAAAAAAATCCGAACTCGACTTGGATTGCGTATAATTCCTGCCGTAAGATTATGGGCAGCTTTGGGCCTCGTGAGTGTCATATCTGTCTCTCAGGCGCAAACGCCCGCTGTGGACTATTGTCCACAAGGCAATATTATAATCGTCGACGGGGTGCCGGAATGTCAGCATATTGACACACTGGTCCAACTCATTCGCGATATTGAGCTTTCAGATTTACGCAATAACCCTATTCAAGCAGGTAGTGAGGGTGATAATGACGCGCTCAGACATTTGCCAAGTGCCAAGTCGGATGCCCTCAATATTACAAAAAACCAAAATCTGGAGTTTCTAAATCGTCATGTGGCTTTGCGCGCAAAACCTTTGCCGGAAAAGGACCGTCTAAATTATGACTTATTGGGCTTTGTCCTTAGCCAACGTGTCTTACTGGATAATTTCGACACGGCCAGAATTCCGTTCACGAATGATTCGGGCTTTTTCAACGAGCTAAGCTATATACTGAGGCAAACTCGCTTTAATATACCTTCTGATTACGAAGCCTATGCCGCCCGCTTAACCGAACTTCCGCGTTATTTTGGCGAACATAAGACCAATATGCGACGCGGGATAAAGACGGGATATACAGCCTCAGCTGAAATTATGCCCGGCATTATTTCATTGGTTAAAAGCTACGCGAAAAGCGATACGAAAACACATCCTTATTTCCAGCCTTTCACCTCTTTTCCGGACACTATTTCACTCGAAGAGCAAGATCGTTTACGGGCTATGGGCGAAGCGGCTATAAAGACGGCCGTTTTGCCGTCCTATAAATCGCTCTTGAAATTTTTCGAAAAAGAATATGCCCCGCAAGCGCGCGTTACACCCGGTATTGGCACGACACCTGAGGGGCGCGAATATTATAAAGCCTTGGTACAATATTATACCACTTTGGACTTGAGCCCTGATGAGGTCCACCAAATCGGATTACAAGAGGTTGCCCGTATCCGTAAGGAAATGGATGTCATTATCGCCGAAGTCGGCTTTGAAGGCAGCTTCGCCGAATTTTTAGAATTTTTACGAACTGACCCACAATTCTATGCTGAAACAGCGGAAGATCTTCTCAAAGAAGCCTCATGGATAGCCAAACAGATTGACGGTAAAATGCCTGAATTTTTTGGCCGCCTACCCCGCCTGTCTTACGGGGTTATTCCCGTACCTACTGAATTAGCCCCAAATTATACAACTGGGCGTTATTGGAATGGTAACCCTACCTTAGGGCGCGCCGGAAATTATGTGGTAAACACCTATGATCTTTCCCAACGCCCGCTTTATAACCTGCCAGCCTTAACGGCGCATGAGGGTGTTCCGGGTCATCACCACCAGATAAGCTTGGCGCAAGAACTGACAAATGTACCAAAGTTTCGCCAAAGCCTTTATCCTAATGCTTTTGGGGAAGGGTGGGGGCTTTATGCCGAAAAACTGGCGATAGAAATGGGCATTTATAAAACGCCCTATGATAATTTTGGACGACTGACCTATGAAATGTGGCGCGCCTGTCGATTGGTCGTAGATACGGGCATGCATTGGAAAGGCTGGACACGGGAGCAAGCAGAAGCCTGTTTTTATGATAATTCAGCCCTCTCCCCACATAATATCAAGACCGAAGTAGAACGCTATATAAGCTGGCCCGGACAGGCGCTTGCCTATAAAATCGGGGAATTAAAAATCCTTGAACTACGCCAAAAAGCCCAAGACAAGCTGGGCCCGAAATTCTCAATTCGTAAATTTCATGACGCCATTTTGTCTGACGGGGGCATGCCCTTAGGCATTCTCGAAACCAAGATAAATCGCTGGATCGCGCTTGAGGCCACAAAGCCCTAATCTATCACACAATAAAAAAGGTGATTTGCCAAAGCAAATCACCTCTAAGTCTTCTTAAAACCTATCGTCTACGACAAAAGGCATATAAGCGTTTTAGCTAGAAACGATATCGACCGCGCACCATAAGTGGTACTGACCATTTACCGCCAGCATCATTGGCTCCGGCAAGCGGGGAACCGGCACCTAGGAAGCTATTATCTGAATCAGGGCTGCCTGTATAACGTATGCCTGTTTCAATACCGATAGTCGTAAATCTGGCGACTGGCGCTTCAACACCGATCAAACCAGCTGCTGTTGGGACAAATCCACCATCAAACAAGGCCACATCTGCACCACCCGGCGCAATCGCTGTTCCACCAATTGTACCGCCTTCAAGATCAATACCTTCAATATAGGCCGCACCAACTTTACCTTCGATATAAGGACGGTAGTGATTGACGATTGGGGCTACACGTGGTGCAAAATATTGACGCAAGCCAACTTCACCGCCGTAAGTTCTATAATCAGACAGTCCGCCTGAAAGCGCGGCACCGCCGACAGTTCCAAGGTCAAGCGTCCCTTCACTATCATGCTCTTGATAGAAACCATTGGCTGTTATCTTGCGATTTGGTGATAAAGCATATGAACCACCAAGTTCACCTCTAAAGCCTGCATTATAAGCATCGCGGTAGCTCACATCATTGACAACAGAACCGGCTGGAACGTCATCATCTAATATATCACCGCCAACTAAAAAGGCTGTACCGACACCGCCTTCGATATTCCAACGGGACAAACATCCGCCGCCCGCACATCCACTTGCAGGCTTAGGTGCCTGATATTGTCCATATTGTGAACCATAATTCTGGATTGTTTTGCCATGATTTCCAAGCCCCAACCATGAACATCCCGATAATGCAATGGCGGCTGTTCCTAAAAGTAAAACCCGCATGATTTCTATCCCTGCTGTTCTGATTTGGCACAATTGCCAAAGATTTCAGATTTGTTGCAGGGAGTTTTGCAAAGCTGGGGCCAATATCTGAATTTATTCAACTATTTCGCGAAAAATCACTTTTATCTGTGTTTAAGAGGTCAAATATCCCAATAAAAAACCCGGCACTTGGCCGGGCTTAATATTCTTTACTTGGTAGGGCTGGCTAGAATGCCACGCGTCCACGAAGTTGTAATGGTATCGAAATGACATCTGTTGTATCTGTGTTAGTATCTAAACCGTCACGCCAACGAATACCCGTCTCTACACCGATCGCTGTACGAGGACCGACTTGCCATTCTGCACCGACAAGACCCGCCGCTGTTGGCTGCCATCCGCCGTCTGCAAACTCAATTGTTTCAGGACCGCCAGCGAAAGCTGCTGATGTTTGTGTCACATCAATATCGTCATTATAAACAAAACCGCCTAGGGCACTGACATAAGGCCTTAGAGCCGCACCGCCGAGATATTGACGTACGCCGCCTTCGATCTTGAATTGTTCAAAATCACTGAACTCGGCAAGTAGAGGTGCCGTGACACCACCTTCTGTGACAGAACCGATCTCGATTTCTTGTCCGTCGGCTTCGCTATAACCCAAGCGTCCAAGGACTGTCGTAGATGGGCCAATATCATATTCGGCTCCAATGTCGTAATTTATCGGATTATCAAAGGCATCGCCGTAGCTAATGCTTTCAATCGCTGAAACATCACGTCCCGCACTAGGTTGTCCAAATTCGCCTGAAGCTGGTCCAGCATCTTTTCCGCCGAATATATTACCATCAGCCGCAAAAGCCGTTCCGATCCCGCCCGCAATCGCGAATGGGAGGGCTGCACTTACGCCTCTAAGCTGTGGTACACCGAAGGGTACACCGACTGCCTGTGGTACAAAAATTGGTGCGCCAGTCACTGTCTGCACGGCACCGCCTGCAAATTGATTTCCAACAAATTGTCCGCCGCCAACTGCGGCTCCAAAGGGTGCGTTTGCGCCCAATGTCGTAACATTACCAAAGCCATTTGCGCCAAATCCGTTAACACCGACACCATTTGCGCCAAATCCATTTACACCGACACCGTTAGCCGCGAGGCCTGCTCCGATAGCGCCAGGTCCAAATCCACCCGCGCCAGCTCCAAATCCGCCTACACCGGGTGCAAATCCTGCTCCGCCCGGTCCAAAACCTGCTCCGCCAAATCCAGCACCAGCTCCAAATCCTGCTCCGCCCGGTCCAAAACCAGCTCCGCCAAATCCGGCACCTGGTCCAAATCCACCAGCTCCAAATCCTGCTCCGCCCGGTCCAAATCCGGCTCCGCCAAATCCTGCTCCACCAGGCCCAAAACCAGCTCCGCCAGGTCCAAATCCGGCTCCGCCAAATCCGGCACCACCTGGTCCGAATCCACCTGGTCCAAATCCTGCACCGCCAAATCCGGCACCGCCAAATCCGCCTGCACCCGTTCCGTAACATTCCGCCGGTAATCCGCCGATAAAGCCATTAGATCCTGCAAATCCTTGTCCTAAGGAAGCCTGTTGAAATCCTTGACCACCAACACCACAATTAAGCCCGAAGCCTCCGGAGTTCTGCCCGAAAAAGCCTGAGCTTCCCGATGATCCCCCAAAGCCTGAACAGGCTGATAATAATACTGCTGATAGTGCGCAAACTGCTAGACGCATATCCGCCTCCTTCTTCCTTCTGAATTCTGTATCTGTCCCACTATAAAACTAACATGTTTAAGAAATGGTTGTTAAAATGGAAACAAAACCTTAATTATTACACTTATTTACCTAAAAATTGTAACTACCCCGAATGGTGAAGGGTATTGAGACATTGCTGTCGCCGCGTTCACCATTTGTAAATTCACGACCCCCTTCAAACCTCAAACCTGTTTCAAAAGCCAAAGCTGTTTTTGGGGTCATTTGCCACTCTACACCCGCTGTAAGTGCGCCAGCTGGCACCCATTGGCTGTCATAGACATCCACAATGATAGGACCGGTTGGCGTTACAACATCAAAAAATTCTGTATCAGCCAAATTTGACTCAAACGCCTGCTCCAAGAAAAGTTGATTTTGCGTAATTGTGAGGCTTTGATCATTATAATAATTCGCCCCGCCTGATGCTGCGATAAAGGGGGTGATTGATGTCTGTGTCTGACCCTGCAGGATTGGGTCAAAATAATGACGCGCGCCCGCTTCTAGGTTCACACGCTTTAATTCTTCAAAATCATATATAAAGTTCGCAACATTGACATTAGGTATAGTCGTCAGATTCGTTACCGACGCCCCATTGGGTATGAAAGTACCGGGGGCCGCAGGATCTTCGATAAAGTTATCGACAGTTTCAAGACGTTGTAATTCACCGATAACATTAACGGCTTCAAAACTCTCACCATCTGCAGCTGTATAACCCGCATTGGCAAAAAGAGTCGTGCTTGGCGTAGCAATAAATTCCACACCACCTGTAAATGTTAGCGGTGCGCTATGTACATCTTCAAAGGAAATATTTGGTGCAATTATTTGCTCTATCTCTGAAAAATATTGTGTCGTGGTCACTTGACCATTTGCCTGTGAGCCAGTTTGGAAACTTTCAACAAAATCTAGTGGATCATAATTAATGATCGATGATACAGGAAAATTGTCTTCATCAATGAAATCCCCGCTCAGGCTCTTTTCAACACCTAGGGCGAGGTTTCCGCGCCAGCGCGGCTTGCGTAGTTTCTTTTTAGGTTGATAAAAGGCCGCTTGTTGTCCGGCTTGGGCTGCATGTGTTCCGTATCCGCCACTTATATAGTCGCCGCCAGAAAAATTCGGGGACTGCGGAAAAGCCGTCCCGTTTGTCGCCAATGTGACATCTGCCGGGTTACATCCTCTTGGAATAGGCTGTGTCGGCGTAAATATCTGACAAGGATTCGCGCCAAATGCTTGATGAGCGCCAGCATATTGATTTTGCCCAAAAAATTGACCGCTTTGCTTAGCCTGCCCATTTAAAAGGTTTGATCCCCCGCCAAAACCACCTCCAAGCCAGGAACACCCTGACAAGGCAATAGCCGATGCAGAAATAACAACATATCCAATTCGCATTCCATCTCTCCAAAAATGCAACTCCAGACGCACTGGAGCCACTATGGTTAATGAAGTGATGAACTGTTTTGCTTAACAAGGTGTTTATAAGTGTGATTTTTTAGTCATTTAATAAAGAAACTACGTTTTCAGGCGGTCGGCCAATGCAGGCTTTCTCCCCTTTTACGACGATTGGGCGCTCTATGAGCTTGGGATTATCCACCATGGCCTGCTTTAAAACAGCTTCATCTGTGACGGTTTTGAGGCCCAATTCTTTATATATAGACTCCCCGCGGCGCATAAGTTCTCTTACGCTTGCAAAAGATAGCTTGGAGAGTAACGAATCAATTTCCGCTGCATTTAATTTATCTTCCAAATAAAGCCGGATATCAGGTTCATGGCCCGCTTTACGAATAAGTTCCAGCGTCTGACGTGATTTTGAGCAGCGGGGATTATGATAAATTGTCAAAGACATAAAAGCTCCTGTTGATTTTTATCTCTGCTTATAGTCAACCCATATAAAATGAAAACAGCCCTGATCATATCTTCTTTCGTGAGTGCCTCGCTTGTTGGGGCCACAACGAGTGCCTTTTGCCTCAGGCGTCTGGGCATAGAGAGCATTATATTGCCCACAACCCTTTTTGGGCGACATCCCGGTTGGGGATTACCGGGCGGCGAAATCACCCCGCCTGAGCTCCTCTTTGATATGAGCAAAGGCGTTCTTGCCCAAGACATTCATTTTGATGCTGTTCTCACAGGATATATGGGACATACGGCTCATATCGATCTGGCCAGTGATCTTATAACCCTCTTGCGAAAGAAAAACCCGGAACTAACAGTTCTAGTTGATCCGGTGATGGGAGATCACGGTAAATTATATGTCAGCCATGAGATTGCAGCCCATTTAAAGTCCCAACTCATGCCCGTGGCGGATTATATCACGCCCAATTTATGGGAAATGCAATTTCTCACTGATACGAACGCCAATTCACTGGGTGATATAGGAGAGGCTGCTTTGGAAAAACTACCCTGCCCCAGCATCATCACGTCTTTGCCTATTGAAGATAAATTAAAGGGCACACAGATTGGAGCCATGTTTACAAATAAAAAAGCCAAGCCACAAAATGTCTGGGTCAAGCACGAAAAATTTGCAAAAGTGCCCAATGGCGGCGGCGATATGATCGCTGGTCTCTTCCTAGCCCATATCCTTAATGGTAAAACCGCCCATGATAGTCTCGCGCGTAGCGTGGCCACTGTTTTTGACATTTTATCTATGACGCAAAAGAACAATATTGCCGAACTGCCCCTGATTACCCATCAGGACGCCATGATTAATGCCCCTGCCCTTAAACTCTTTAAAGGCCTAAGCCCCTCGACATGACCTCTATACCCTTTGATATTACAGCGAACGCCCAATTTAGCCCTGTCATTGATCTTTTTAAAAATAATTTTGAAAATGATCTGGAATTGGGCGCACAATTCTTTGCCTTGCAAAACGGTGAAGTTTTAGTCGATCTCAAAGGCGGTTGGGCAGACCGCTCCAAAAGTCATCCTGTTACAGATAAGACCTTATTTTCTATCTTCTCGTCAGGCAAAGCTGTGGCCGCGATTATAATGGCGCATCTCGTCGATCAGGACAAAATTGGCTATAATCAGCTTGTCTCGAGTTTTTGGCCTGAATTTAGCGCGAATGGTAAAGCGGATTTAACCGTGGCCGAGCTTTTGTCACACCAATCCGGGCTTACCGGTATTACGGCCCCTGATTGGACGGGCAGAGATTGGTATGATTGGGAGAAAACCACACAAACCCTCGCAAACCAGACCCCGATTTTTACGCCGAGAACCGCTTCAGGCTATTCCCCGCAAAGCTATGGTTTTCTCGCGGGTGAAATGGCGCGTCGTGTAGATAGTTTTGGCCGCTCTCTGGGTGCGATTTTACGCCAAGATATTTGCGAACCGCATGATCTTGATATCTGGATAGGCTTGCCTGAGAGCGAGCACATACGCTGTACGGATATGATGAAACCCAGACGTCTGGCTGATCTGGGCGAACATAACGCGGCGACCAAGGCTGCCTTTCTCTCTAAAGGTGCGGCCCCTGCCCGCAATGATCTTACAGCCTGGCGAGAGGCTGAATTTGCCGGCTCCAATTGTCATGCCACGGCCGAAAGTCTAGCCCGCCTTATGGCCGTTCTGATTGACGGGAAAATCAATGCAGAACAATTTTTAGCCCAAGACACGCTTATCGCTGTAAGTAAGCCGCGTATCTCCGGTCCTGATCTGGTCTTGCCATTTGACGTCACATTTTGCGCAGGGCTGATGCACAATGCGCCCAATTTTATTTACGGCCCTAATCCCGAAACACTCGGCCATAGCGGTTGGGGCGGTTCCTGCGTTTTTGCTGACCCGGATACTGGCATAAGTGGGGCCTATGTTATGTCGCGCCAGGATAATAGCCTGATGGGAGACCCCCGCCCGGTCGGCTTGATAAACGCGCTTTACGCAGCTCTCTAATTTATGGCCGCGCCCAATTTAAATCCCGCCACGGTGACGGCTATTCTAGGCCCGACAAATACCGGCAAAACCCATTATGCGATTGAGCGCATGCTCGGGCGAGCTTCGGGGGTTATCGGATTGCCGCTGCGTCTGTTAGCCCGCGAAGTCTATGATAAAATTTGCGCGATAAAAGGTACTGCCCAATGCGCGCTTGTCACAGGCGAAGAAAAAATCATCCCGCCTCATGCCCGTTATTTTGTCTGCACAGTAGAAGCCATGCCTGTTGATCAAAAATTTGCGTTCGTGGCGATTGATGAAGTCCAGATTATGGCCAATCATGAACGCGGGCATGTTTTTACGGATCGCGTTTTACATTTTCGAGGAACTGAGGAAACATTATTATTGGGCGCAGCCACGATCCGCCCCGTCCTCAAAGACCTTATCCCTGACATACGTTTTGATTACCGCGAGCGCTTCTCGACACTGAGTTATAGCGGGGCCTATAAAATTACGCGCCTGCCAAAACGCAGTGTGATTGTCGCCTTTTCTGCAAGCGAGGTCTACGCAATCGCCGAGCTTATAAGACGCTTTCGCGGCGGGGCTGCCGTTGTCATGGGCGGTCTTTCGCCGCGTACCCGAAACGCGCAGGCTGAACTTTTTCAAAGCGGGGATGTTGATTTTCTCGTCGCAACAGATGCTGTGGGGATGGGGCTTAATCTGGATACTGACCATGTCGCCTTTGCTGGGTTGCATAAATTTGACGGGCGCAGACGCAGACAGCTAACTCCCATGGAAGCCGCGCAAATTGCCGGACGGGCGGGCCGGTTTCGCAATAATGGGACATTTGGCACAACAGGGGACTGCCAAATGCTCGACACGGAACTCGTGCGCCGGATTGAGAACCATGATTTCGAACCTGTCTATAACGTTGAATGGCGTAATTCGGATCTGGATTTTTCGAGCTTGAAATCCTTACAAGACAGCCTGCATCTCGCTCGTCCTCATAAACGCCTGAGGCGGGTGAAGGGTGCGGTAGACGAGCAAGCCTTTGAGCGATTATCTGCTATTGACGAGGTGGTTGAAACGCTGGGAAGCGCAGCTGATGTTAAAAATCTATGGGATATTTGCCAAATCCCCGACTTTAGAAATCTGACAATCGATACACATGTCAAATTACTCCAAGATCTCTATCGCCTTTTACTTAAACATGACGGTCAATTACCCCATGATTATTTTGAAAAGCAGGTTTCACGCCTTGACCAAATAGAAGGCGGAGTGGATATTTTATCGACTCGATTATCACAAATTCGTACATGGACATATTGTGCAAATAAAACTAGGTGGAGTTCTGATCCATCATATTGGATAAAGCGCACAAGAGCAGTTGAAGACAGGCTATCAGATGCGCTACACGAAAACCTGATAGAGCGCTTTGTGGATCGCCGCACCCATGCGCTTCTCAAAGGTATGACAAAAGGAATGTCAATGACGACGAGCGTGAAGGATAATGGAGAGGTTTGGGTTGACGACCAAAAAATCGGTCAACTCGAAGGCCTGAGCTTCAAAATTGATGAAAGTGCTTCGGAACTTGAAGCCAAAGCCTTGCAGGCCGCCGCTACGAAAGCCGTAAGCCCTGTCATTGATCGACGCCTGACCAGCCTATGCGGGGGCAGCCATGATATATTTACCCTCTCTGATGATGGTAAAATTTTATGGGGCGGGCAAGCTATTGGACGAATTGCCGCCAGTGGTTCTGTTTTCTCACCAGACGCCGAGCTTATCGGGGCGGAGATGGGCAATCCCAATCTTCGCAACCTGGCTATAGACCGCATGCGGGATTTCTTACAAAGCGAAGTCTCCAAAAAACTGGAACCGCTTCATGTTCTCAAAGCGTTTCAAGCAGATGAAAACCAACCGGCACCCGCGCGCGGGCTGGCCTATACACTCTTGCAGGAAAATGGCTCGATTGAACGGGCTGACCATTACCAAACTTTAAAATCACTAGATCAGGACTCTCGCAAACCTTTACGCGAAATCGGGGTCGTCTTTGGGCAATATAATGTTTACATGCCCGAACTGATTAAGCCTAAAGCCGCGCATCTTTTAAGTCTTATTCTGGCTTACGGCGCTGGCGGGAATGCCAAACCCTTTATTCCTTTTGCGGGTGTAACCTCGATTGCAAATGCAGGGGAATTGCAAAGTGATTTATTTGACGCCCACTCCCTCGCAGTTGCTGGATATAAGGCCTGCGGTCCCCGGATTATACGATTTGATATTCTTAACCGGCTTAGCCAACTTATCCGTCAGGCCCAAAACCAGATCCTTGCCAATTCTGGAGCGCCGAAAGGCCCTCGGAAATTTCAGCTCATGCAAGAAATGTTGGCTATATTAGGGGCGACCTATGAGGAAACCCGCGGCGTGTTAGAGGCGCTTGGCTATAAATCTGAGACCATAACCCCACCTGAAATTCAGGATAACGCAAAAACATCTGAAGACAAAACAGCAGAGACTGAGGCCTCAAAAGCTGAAGCGCCAGAGATTAAAGAGTCAGAAACTAAAGCACCAGAGCCTGCACCGGTAAAGACGGACGCTCCGCCCGCAGCAACAGATACAACCAGTGCAGATGCGAGTGCTGAGCCAGAGGGAGAAAAGCCCGCTGAACAGGCTGATCTTAAGACAGACACACAGGCAGAAGTCAAAACAGAGCCGGGTACATCTAAAGCCAAATCCAAAAAGTCACGCCAGCTAAATGTCTATAGCAAAAAGGTCGTTAAAGAAGACGGCACAAGTGAAATCATCGAGAATAATGAGTTCTGGTTTATGCCTTCGCGCAAGCAACAAGGCCGTGGCCAGAACAAACGTGCGCAAGGCCAATCAAATAAATACCGCAAGCCCAAAAAGGGTTCAAATAATGCTCGTCCGCGCAGTTCGTCGGCCCATCATAAAGCCAAAGAAAAGCGCCGCATTGAGGACTCACCTTTTGCAGCTTTAGCTGCCCTTAAAACACCCAAGGACGGCGGCTAGCCGCACACGAATGACGCAAACGCAGTCACCCCAAAACTCCCAAGAGAAAGTTTCCCAAAGACTGGATATATGGCTCTTTCGGACGAGATTAGTCAAAAGTCGCAGCCTCGCCCAAAACCTCGTAAACAAAGGCAAAGTTAGATTGACCCGAAATGGACAGAGACTCCGTATTAAAAAACCCCACATTCATGTCAATCAAGGCGATATTCTCACCTTTATGCGCGGAAGAAACCTTATGAATGTCGAGGTACTGGGTATGGGTGACAGACGCGGTCCGGCCAGCGAAGCACAGACCTTTTACAGAAAAATTGAAGCTATTGAGAAAATTTCAGCGCTCAACAGTTGACATTTTAAATACAAAATCGCAAATCGCACCCAAACTAAGGACGAGTAATGACTTATATTGTCAAAGATGAATGTATTAAATGCAAATTTATGGATTGCGTAGAAGTCTGCCCTGTTGATTGCTTCTATGAGGGTGAGAACATGTTAGTGATCCATCCTGACGAATGTATTGATTGCGGAGTGTGCGAACCAGAATGCCCCGTGGACGCTATCGTGCCGGATACCGAAGATGATCCGGACGGAAAATGGCTGGAAATAAATAGTAAATATGCTGAGCTTTGGCCTGTCATCACGATTAAAGGCACACCTCCTGAGGACCGCGAAAAATTCGAATCTGAAACGGGCAAGTTTGAAAAATATTTCAGCGAAAAACCCGGTAAAGGCGACGCATAAACGTCTCAACTCCGTTCAAAACCACATTAAAGGTCAGCCTGATTTTCCAGCTCAATGTTAGGCTAATATACGCTGATCTTTAAAAAAAGGGCGGGACGCTGGATTTTGGGTGTTTTTTGTGATATAGTAGCTTTAAAGCACGGCGCGGAGCTCTAGAACTCTGGCGCCGTTATTTAGTATAAAAGGGTGAAATCCACATTATTTCAAAAAACATTTCGCCGAGTATAAGGTAAGTAATTTATGACAACTCCAAAAAAAGCCGTCATTACGGGTAAAGGATCAAAAAAGAAATCCAATAAAAACGTCTCTTTTAAAGCCGGTGAGTTCATCGTCTACCCCGCCCACGGTGTCGGAAAAGTCACTGGTATTGAGCAAGAAACTATCGCCGGATTTGATATTGAAGTTTATGTCGTCTCTTTTCAGCAAGACAAAATGACTTTGCGTGTCCCGACAGCCAAGGCTGGTACGTCCGGTATGCGGGCATTGTCCAATGACCTTGTCTTGAAAGATGCTTTTACAACACTTAAGGGTCGGGCACGTATTAAGCGCACAATGTGGAGCCGCCGGGCGCAGGAATATGAAGCCAAGATTAATTCCGGCGATCTTATTTTAGTCGCAGAAGTCGTTCGTGATCTTCACAGAACCGAAGCCCAGCCAGAACAATCCTATTCAGAGCGCCAGCTTTATGAAAGTGCCTTGGACCGTATGGTGCGCGAAGTGTCTGCCATTCAAAATTATGACTATAATGCAGGCCTCGAAGAAATTCTGTCTATACTGGGCGCTGCGCGCTCGCGTCAGGCGGCTAAAGCGGCAAAGGAAGCTGAAGCCAAAGCCGAAAATAGTGAAAATGATAATGGCGAGGAAACCGCCGCCGCTTAGGCTCTCTTTTCAACTTTCGCCTCAAAAGCGAACCCTACCCTCACAAAAGGCGCCAATTGGCGCCTTTTTGCATTTATCCATAAGTGAATTTGCCCTCATTATCACCTGATTATTTCGAGTGCGATAATATAAAGATAGAGCTATTTATCATATATGTCGGGAGATATTCGAGGCTATCTGACAATAAAAAAAGAGCCCGGCAAGGACCGAGCTCTTCTTAATCTATCGAGTTTTGTTTTTGCGCGGAATTTTACCTACAATTATATCCGGACCGAATAACAGGCTGCGAAACAAAACGTGGCTGCACAAATTGGGGCTGGCTTACAAATCGTTGTCCGCTAAATTGCGGTTGTACGAATTGAGGCTGACTTACAAATTGGGGCTGCACGAATTGCGGCTGGCTTATAAATCGCTGCTGAGAAAATTGAGGCTGAACAAATTGTTGGCCAGAGAATTGTGATCCGCCAATAAATTGCTGCCCGCCAAATGAGCTGCGAGGTTGATTAAAGCTATTAAGCGCCAAAGCGCCGGCCCCTCCGAGTGCGGCGCCAATAGCCGCGCCGCGTCCACCGCGTCCGCTTGGAGCAAGAAGCGCACCGATACCTGCGCCGATACCTGCGCCTGTAAGACTACTTCCTATAGAGCTGCCGTTAAAAGGGTTGCTGCCACCGCCGCCAAATAATTGAGCATTGGCTGTTGTGGGGACGGCGAAGGCGATAGCCATAGCCGCAAATGTCATTTTAATGTGTTTCATACCATTCTCCATCATGAATTGATTTTGGTTTCTTCATTCACAATATGATCTGTATAATATCTGACCTGAACCTAAGATTTATAAATATGTATATACAATTTTCGGATCAATTTAGGATATTACAGGCACCAATCTACCTGACTGGCCATTCCATTGTGGAGTAACAACACAATCCAGAATATGCTAACTCTTTGAGTGTCTTAGTTGAACCCGCAAGCGAATTTAAGCCGCTGAGGCAAGCTGCTGATTGGACGATGGGTTATTTTTAAAGGTAAGACATCAAAAGGATCACTCCAAGACAGGACAATCCTGAGTGAGCATATAGATTTTATCTTCACCGACCATCAAGACGGTAGATGTATTATCCATGACGGTTACAATTTTGCTGATTTTCTGTTTACTTTCAAATTTGGCATACGTCTGCATATCGGGTGATGTAAAAAGCGAGCCACTCCTTCGATCAGATATCAGGAACTGTTTGGCTTGTTTAAGATAACTAATATCAACATGATGACCCCAAGGTTCTGCGATAGGAAAATTATCTATCCGTTTAACATCGAGTTCTGGCGATAATCGAAATACCCCCAAACTTGATTGAATAAAAGCTTCGCCATTCAAAACTTTTAAGCTTGGGTTTCCAATATTATCATAGCGCAATGTATCAGGCGTTGAAATTTCTTTTCCATCAAAAACTATGAGCCCATTTTCAGATTTTAGAAAATGCAGTCCATAAACCGAGTAGGTAAATGTGGCGCCATGGTATGTAATGTTGCGCTTATTTTTCAATTTATAAGGCTCAACATCTTTAACTTCTTCAGTAGTCGTTTCTCCATTACGCAACAGAAACAATTTTGGCGGTACGGGTTCTATTCGTGATTTTACTATACCTAACCAGCGTTTTTTCTCTAAATTTTGAGTTGTCTCTCCTATCCATGCCAGCCACGTATTGCTGTCCTCGTGTTTGCGCCAATATCCTGCAAGACCGACGCTCTGAAATTCCATTCCGTTCGATTTTCTGGAAAGAAAAAGCGGTGCACGCCTACCGCCTCTGAAAATACCAACAAGGTCGTCAGTAATCTCAAAGCTTGATTTATCAAGATCTATTAACTTACGAAATCCGTCTCGACTTGGAATATGAATTTCCTGCCAATCTCCATCTTCGGGCTTGAACCAAAGTGACTGTTTTGATTGTTTGGACGCCTCTTTTCCTTTAGGTATCACGAGAGCAAAAATCCCCGACAGCTCAGGTACGGTACGAATAGAACTAATATAGCTTGATTCATGTTCAGGTAAATTGGCCTTACCTACAACTTTCCCATTACGAATCTTTTTCCAAGCACCATTCATCAAAAAATAGACAACCCCACTACCATGATCAAAACGGACTGATTGATAATCTTTTGGAGCATCGATGGCTTGCCATCCTACTTCCCCTTTTTGCAGATAAAAAATACCTTTCGGCTTGGAACCAAAACCGTAAGAATTGCCATTCAGATCAGTATAAATATGTTTGTCAGCAAACCCCCATATATGCGGAAAATCATCTTTGATTTCCACAAGCTCTTTTCCGTTAAAATGCAATAGCTTTTTACGATTATAAGCATTTACCACGAAACCCTCAAATCCAGGTAGAACGCGTGGATTTCTTACAATTCGAGAAGGTTGCTTGCGCTCTATATCTAGAATTGGCTCGCCGCCGAGAACAGGGAGGATACAGAAATCTTGACTATGAGCTGTCCCTGACAACAAAAATAGTAAAGCTGGAACCAAAGATTTGTTTAGCATAGGCCTTCGTGAATTAAAGATTAGTGATTATCTTACACTGTCGAGTCCTAATTAAGTGTTTCATGGTTTTTAAACTCAATGAGCGGCCGTTTTTAGGTGCGGGTTCAACTGGTCGTCGCAACACATACAATAAACTAAGTATGTGGAGTG
>CAZNCJ010000038.1:0-22390 GCA_964571595.1 uncultured Caulobacterales bacterium
ACTGACTCTATATTTCCAAAATTCTATAGTGGTTGAATTCTATACTTAAATATATAAAGTATAAATTTAAGTGTAATTGCATTTTAATTATGTTTAAACTTAAAAGTAATGAATATTTACTTATTTTAACAAGTAAAAAACTTCATTAACCTTTATGGAAATTAACTTTATATTTATCTCAAATGGCCAATCTCGAATTTAAGCGCTCGAGGACAAAAATAATCTTTGCCCGGCGCCGCCTTTGAGATCCGCAAGATTTCCCGAAGGTTTTAGGTGAAAAATTAATGGGGAGGCAATTATGGCCTTTACTGAAGTTGAATTACAAGAAGCCAAAGATGCAATCATCTGTGGGGCTAAATCGGAAGACCTATTTCGTTTGGGTCTGATCTATTCCACTGAGCTTGAGGACAGAGGTCCGGATTATATCGAAGCGCATAAATGGTTTAACCTGGCAGCCATGATGGGCTCGGAGCCAGCAAAAGCCTATCGCGAAGAGCTTAAGCTGGAAATGTCAGACGAAGACCTGACACTGGCTCAAAAAGCAGCACGCGGTTGGTTAAATGAAAACCGCGATAGTCTCGCGAAATCAGCAGCTTAAACCAAAGTTTCCAAAAGGGTTGTCATAGCCCTTTAAAAATGACCTGCCGTAGCCATTGGCACGTAGCGGCGAGTGTCAGTAGGCGGTTTACGCGTAAGCTGGTTTTAAATGAGGCAATGTCTGCTTGGCATAGCCCCTAATCCTGCCTAAGTTTTCTTATGCGCCACCGAGACGACATTATTGATTTTATTCGCTCTGATGGTTGGATAATGTCGCTTCTAAGCGCGCATCAGACCCTAGGCGCCCCTGATAGTTGGATAGCCGCAGGCGCTATCCGTAACCCCGTCTGGGCAAAATTACACGGCATTGCACATAAGCCCGAGTTAGAAAATGATGTAGACGTTATCTATTTCGATAGCTCACCCCCCCAAGATCAAGAAGAAGTTTACCGCCAGCAGCTCAAAGCCTTGCAGCCTGAGGTCAATTGGGAGGTTAGAAACCAAGCGCGTATGCATATACGAAATCACGACGCTCCGTACCGGGATAGTTATCACGCACTTGAGCATTGGGCGGAAACTGCCACCGCTATAGGGGTAAGGTTTAACGGGGATGAGATCGAGCTTCTTACACCTTACGGTGTTGATGATCTATTAGGTATGATTGTCCGCCCGACCCCGAAATTCACGCATAAGAGACAGATTTACGAAAAGCGCATTTCTGATAAGGCTTGGCAAAAAAAATGGCCGCGCCTTACAATACTCTACCAGCCATAAAAAAACCCACCAATATGTCGGCGGGTTTTGTTTTAGAGAGTTTACGGTGTGATTGTCGTTCCACCGCCATTGGTGAGGAGTGTGGGGTCCGTACCACCGCCAGTATTACCAAACTGATAGCTGACATTAAAGTCAAACGGTATCGTTGTGCGTATCGCCTGCATGAATGCGCCCAGTTCGGCAAGATTAGTTCTGGGCACAAAGACAATATCGCCGCGTCTTAGCTGCATATTATCGTCATATTCCCTGATATTTCTAAGGCCGTTCTGAATGTTTACCGGTCGCATCATCATGCCGCCATTCGGAGCGCGGCGCAGTACTGCAACTTGCTTGGATTGTGCACCCGGGCGAAATCCGCCGGCCATAAAAATGGTTTCAATCACACCAACAGGGCCAGGCAATGTATATGTGCCGGGCTGTCCGACACTACCGCCAACAAAGACTTGAGCAGGGGCGAAGGCGCGCGGGGTGACCGTAAGTGTCGGGTCACGTAATTGCGTGGCCAAATGCGTTCTGATCGTGTTTTGAATATGCCCTAATGTGCGCCCAGCCGCCATAAAGGGCGGTACCATAGGCATTGAAATCCGGCCATCAGGCCCGATCGTTATCGAACGGGATAATTCAGGCGCGCTGGAAACTACAATATCAAGCTGGTCACCGGGATAGAATGTATAATGGGGTTCATAATTCACCCATCTCTGAAAACTATTGCCCGGCGCGGGTAGCGGGGCAGCGATTTGATAGGGCAGGCTTTTACGATTTTGAATACGGTCGATGAAATTTTTATATTTCTTTGTCGGTTTGGGCGCATATCTTCCGTTAAAATTATTATGAATAATAGGGCTCGGACGCGCATGCGGGTAACCTATATAGGGTGTTCTGTGCTGCGCTTGGTGAATATTTTTACCAAAGTGATTCGTTTTTCCATAGCGAGTTTGGGCATTTGCGGCTGGTGAAGAGGCAAAAATAAGGGCTGTGAACCCTAATAATCCCGTTATTAGCAGGGGTTTTGTTCGTTTTTTCATAAAAATACGGCTCGCACTGGAGAAATCTTGGTTTTTTTAAGTGTTAACAAGAATGGATAACGAAAAATTAAAATTTAGAGCGTCTTGTGCATTTTAATGATTTGTTTCTGAGGGAATGCTTATGACCGCCATGGGTCTAAATAACGGTATACGCGAACATTATCACGCCGCAGGGGGTGACGTTCGAGCTGCCGATCTGACCATTAAGGATTATGCTAATGGCATGCCGAATATGCGCCTTGGTGAAATCTTTAAATCATTCATGCGCCAGCTTAAATGGTTAATCCCTTTACTTCTGCTAGGAACGATAGCCTCTTGGTTCCTGACCAAAGACCTTAAACGCCTTTATGAAGGTGAGGGACGTATCCTTGTCCAACTCGGGAGTGAATATGTATATGAGTCAGTCACGAGTACGACCCAACAAAATTCGGGTCTGACACTTACGCCTGATCATATTGTTCTAAACGAAATCGGCTTGATGAAAAATTCCGACATTATAGAACGTGTCACGGGTGAATTACGCGATGAATTTGGCGAGACACGTTTTGCCAAGGCCGAGTATAAGAAAATTAATGCCGCTTCCGGTAATGCGCTTGCCAAGAAAAACGCTCTCGTTGATCTTTATAAGCTCATGGATAAAAGCCTTGTCGTTGTCCCAAGCCCTAAATCCTCGGTGGTGGATGTTGTCTTTAAGCATGAAGATCCGGAAATTGCCGTAAGGGGTATTAATCTGTTTATTGCTGCCTATCAGGAAGCACGGAAGGATATTTTTGTGGAAGGCTCTAGTGACGTTATTACGGAACGCCGCGAGGCCACAGAGAACCAGCTTCGCGAAAATGAGCAGGCTATACAGAGCTTTCTTAAGAGAAATAATATATCTGATTTTACCTCTGAGCAGGACGGTGCCCGCGAACGCACAGAAGAATTACGGGCTACCCTTAACCTCTTACGCGCCGACATGAGCGAAACCGAAGCCGCCCTTGCCACAGTAGAAGGACAATTACGCGGTACACCTGAGCGTATTGATCTCTTTGTCGATGATCGCGCCTCACAACGTGTGGCCCAAGCGGAATTAGAACTTAAGCAGCTTTTGGCGAAATATCTGCCGACAAGTAATCCTGTCAGACAAAAACAAGAGGAAATAAACCGACTAAAAGAAGTGCAAACTGCCAATGGCGGACGGGCCTCTGGTGGTCGCCGGGTCGGGCCTAATGAAGTTTATACAGCGCTTACGACTGAACGGAATACCTTACAGGCACGAGCAGACTCGTACAGAGAAAAAGAGTTTGTCCTACAAAGACAGCTGGACTCAGTGGACCAAAAAGTCCGCCTGCTGACGGAAATCTCGCCTGTCTATAATGGCTTGCTGCGTGAACAAAGCACGCTAGATACGCGTTTACGCGGGTATACGACGAAAGAGCAAGAAGCGCTGATTAATCAACAGCAAGCCCAATCTGATAGTGAAAATGTCCGGGTTATCAGTATTTCCAGCTTGCCGCGTAAAGGTCGTAATATGCGTATGATCATGTTTGTGGTCTGTACAGTGGTCTGGGGCTTTACCTTATTCATGTTCGCCCTTCTCAAAATATTCCTTGATCCTCGCCTTTATGCCCCTATGCCGCCTCAAGGGCGGGGTTATAATACCGTCCCTTATGCCGGAGCGGGTACAGCTTATGGAGCGGGAGTTGGGCCGGAAGCGGATACGCGCATACCAGAGGCAGTCCCTATGCCGGCGGCAGCGCAATATGAAGAATATATGCCCCAACCGGGTCCGGTTGAATATGTGCCTGAACAGGCCTCCGCCCAAGCCCACACGCCTCAGGCCTACGCACCTCAGGCCTATGCTGATGCGGGTATGATGCAACAAGATATGGCTTATGGCGGTAATGCAGCGGTGGATTATAATCCTTATATGAGCGGAAACCTCTCCACAGCTAAGCCGTTTGAAGCCCAAGAATTTGGAACCATACCCGCCTCTGAAGACGGGTAGGGTCGTTGCATTAGATGGTTTCTACGCCTTATTCACCCCAGAGTGTCGCGCAAAGAGACCTTGCCTTTTTCTCGATTTTGCGCGGGATAGAGAACTTTCTCTTTTTCTTCTGTATTTTGTATTTTAGTGGCGGCCTTGTTACGACCTTGTTTCCGGATGCGGAAACATTTGGATATGATAATCCATTGTCACGTTTTTTATGGTATCCGATATATGTCATTATAATCGGCTTGGGTTTGAGGATATTCCCCCAAGTCATACGCATAGCCGCCTTTAACCCCATACTGATTGCCTGTGTCTTATGGTGCGGGTTCAGCATGATATGGGCACTTGATCAATCCTTGGCTTTTCGTCGCTCTATTGCCCTATTAGTCAGTACATTTTTCGGACTTGTTCTGGCCACGAGATATGATTGGAACGAGCTGATACAGCGCTTTGCACTCGTTTTTAGTATATTGGCGATCTGTAGTGTTCTCATGGCCGTGTTTAATCCAGAAAAAGGGATTATGCACGAAATCCATGAGGGGGCTTGGCGAGGTTTATGGAGTGAGAAAAACTATCTGGGTGGTCAGATGAGCCGCGGATTTATCATTATGATGTGCGCCTTTGCGATGCAGCCTAAACGGTTCTGGATATGGGTGCCTATGGGTGTGTTGTGCTTTGCGCTGGTTATTCTTTCAACCTCAAAAACAGCACTGCTTATCTCTATGACGGGGCTGGGCGTTTTTCTGGCTCTCCGTATTTTCCGCCGCTTTCCCGTCTTACGCATTCCGGTAATTTATCTGATTGTGGCAGGCGCACTTGGCTTTGCGATGTTGATGCTCACCATTCCAGACGAAATGCTGGCATTGATAGGGAAAGAACGAACGCTCACAGGCCGAACAGATATATGGGACGCCTTGATAACGAGTATCAAACTAAAACCCGTATTAGGCTATGGTTACGGCGTTTATTGGGAGAACCCGTTAGGGCCGTCATATTATACGCGATTACTCCTAGAGTGGGGTGTGCCTTCAGCCCATAATGGCTGGATAGAGACTTGGCTTTCTGTCGGGTTTGTCGGCGTGGTTATGTTTGCCGTTTATTATATTGTGACATTCTTTTTGGCTTTTGACCGTATTAAGCGCGGCGGTGTTGAAACCTATTGGGTTGTGATTTCAACCTTGTTGTTTTTAATGCTCTCAATGTCAGAAAGTGCGATTTTGCAGCAAAACGAGCTCGGCTGGGTCATCTTTGTTATGACATCTGCCAAGCTCTGGGCTTTTGAGCGACCTTTTTGGCGAGACAGAATAAGCTATAATTATTTTCGTGGCCAATAGGGCTGGAAAATAAGAGTTTGTCTCTTGGCGTGAAAGACGCCTAGCTGGTTTTCTTCTTTAAAGTTGCTGCCCCGTATAAGCGCGGAGTAAAGCCGTCCCACCAGAAAATTTTACCCAGACCTTGGGCTGTCTTGGCGAGATATTTGATATAGACAGGTCGGTCCATTAATTTCGTAAGCCCGTATATCGGAGCGTAAATTAAGGTTTGCACCACCCCAACACACATCCATTTTATAATTTCTAAGCTCCCGGCCAGACCTTTATCTCCGGCTTCTTGCGTGGGGCCTTGACCGAAGGCAAAATTACGCGTCCATAAATATTCCGGCGTCGCGCGCTTTGAGGGGACATGTTCATGGGCCAAAGCATGTGGGGACCAAGCGACCTTGGCACCGTGTTCAACCAGATGCATGAAAAGCTGATCATCCTCACCGCCGACCTCGTTTAAAGCAGGATCAAAAGCCGGGACAGGCATGCTGCATTTTGCCAGATCAAGTAAGCATCCACCCGTGCCTAAATGTCCTTCGACTAGCCCTTCTTGAGTGTTTTCAAATACACGCGAGAAAAACGGGGCCATATACATATTACGCGGATCTTCAGGATCAGGCATAGCGGCTACGGCCGGTAGGAAAACAATGGCAGCATCATAGCTCTCACTGACACGCAAGAAAGTTTCGATATAACCGTCTGTGGCTTCCATATCGTCGTCAATAAAAATGATGTAACGGCCACGGGCCTTCTCAAGCGCACCATTACGGGCATTGGAGACACCGGGTTCAGGGATGTGGACATAATTTACGGGCGTCTGGCACTCTGAAGCAAATGTTTCGACATAGTCTCTTGCGCTGGCTTGCGGGTCATTATCGGCAACGACAATTTCTAGCGCACGCCCGTTCGCGGTTTGTGTCTTGATGCTTTCCAAGACAAGTTTAATCCCCTCTGGGCGACGAAATGTCGGTATTATAATGGAGACACCTTCTGACCAGTTAAGCATTTTTTCCCTCCAATAAGGTAATGGCATCTGCTACAGGCAGAACCTGTGCGTCTATATCTGCAACGGCTTTTATGACGCGTTCCAGATCGTTTTGGGTGCAACCCCATGCACTGGGATTATCCCGTACGTCATGTGTGAAAATCGTGATCCAGCCGGGTTTGTGGGCTAGATTGGCAATAGCGCCTAACAGACTTGTAAGATCCGTGCCTGAGAAGAGTGGATAAGAGCCAATTTGGTTTAAATCGACATGTTTGGAATGTGTCAGGGGAGAAATCCCTCTAAGCCCTTTAAACGTCCCGCCCAGCGCCGTTTTCAACGCGCCATAAGTTTGACCATAAGGATAGGCAAATGTTTCTGCCTTTGGTAGACCTAGCGCCTCAAAGGCGTCTTGATTACGCGCAATATCAGCTTGGTATATATCTTGAGGGCGATTAAGCGCATCATAATGCGAAAATGTGTGATCCCCAATCTCGTGACCCGCTTTAGAGATTGCGAGCGCGTCTTGGGCGGACATATGCAAACCCAAATGGTTTGTGATATTAAATAAGCCGCAGGCCAAATAAACTGTTCCGCACCATGACCGGGCTTCAAGAGCGGGCAGGGCGTTATCAATGGCTGATTTAGGGCAATCATCAAAAGAAAAGCTGACAAGAGGGCGGTCCAGTTTCACCTGTATTTGGCGCCTTGCCATAAAGGGTGTCAGGCGTCGCTTAATCCTCACACCTAATGTGCGGGCAGGCTCGTATATCTCATTTGTGACAGTCCCGAATTGTGTGATATTTTCGCCTAAACTGGACGCTGTTTCGAAATTTATGGATTTGGCGGCGTTCATGATAGCGCCTCCGCATACCAACTTGCGCGCCAGAGCTTTAGGGCCATAAGGCGTAATTTTATCGGGCTAAAGCTAAATTTCACCATAGCGCGTAAGAGAGGTCGCATAAGGGCCTGGCCGGGAATTGATTTCAGCTTTTTGGATATAATATAAAGTTTGAGTGTCTTGGCCATTTCGGGGTGCTTATTTGTAAAGCGCACATAATTTTCTGCGCTGTCCTTAAAACGACGCAGCAATATATCTGTGCCTTCAAGCCCGAGATGAAGGGCCGGAATATCGGCATGTACAAGTCTGTAGCTTTGGCTGACGCGGGCGGCCCATTCGCTGTCTTCCCATCCCCAACCTTTAAACTCTGGATCAAAGCTTTCTGCCTGCATGACAGATTTTTTGACACACAGATTTGATGTGGCGACATGTTGCGCGCCCGCCGATTGGCGTTCTGATAAGGGCAGACAGTCAGAGACTTCTGATAAGGCGCGGTGCAGCTCTTGGTCTGGGGTTTCGGCCTTTTTAGGAACCGTAAAGCCGCCAAAAATTATATCCGCCATATCTGACTGGATGAGCGCGAGATAATCTGCCAGAAAACCATCAGTTTCAGGGCGCATATCTGCATCCAGAAACAAGACCCAATCAGCGCGCGCTTTGTTTTGCAAATGATTGCGCCCCGCCGAGCGTCCCATATTCTGGTCTGCAATGATTAAGGTGACTTCAGGAGTGGCAGAGTTTATCAACCCTTCCAGCTTGCCGATAACTGCGGGGTCGTTCGTGCCGTCATCATAGAGCAGAATTTCAACCGCTTTGTTATCGCTCTGTTTTATCAAATCTCTTAATAGGCCCGACGGATCATCCTTATAAAAGGGGATTAAGACAGATAAGACTGGCTTTCCTGACGGGTTTTTAAAATTGCTTAAATGGCTATAGCTTGTCATTCCGAAGCCTCCACAATTTGCGTGGGCGTTGGATTTGCCGCTTCTACCGCCTCGTTTTGGGACTTGGAAAACTTTTGTAAAATATCTCCGATCAATGTCCGGCAATCTGCGATATTAAGCAGAAGGCTCAGAGCGCCGTAGACAATTCCGCCTATTACGGCTTTGATTATCAGCTCGAGAATATCAGGCATTGCGGGTGAAAGTGGTATAGCTCTCACAGCGAGCGCCATAAGCACGCAGGCAAAGATAATTTTACCCAATGTTTTAAAGGGCATGGGCAGGGGGTAATATCTCCGCCCAATCGCTAATGTCAGGATTAAACCCAGACCATAAGCAATCAATGTCGCATAAACAGCGCCGATCAGACCGTATTTAGGTATCCACATGAAATTTAAAGTCAGATTGATAATAACGGGCGGCACAAGTGCCCAGACAAACATACCTGTTTTTTCTGAGAGCATAAAAGCCCGTTGGGCGTAATAGGAGATCATGCCGTTTAGAACACCCGCAAAGGCAATCCACGGCATAATTTTGACAGCTCCGGCTCTGACGGGTTCTCCTAATATGATACCCGCAGGCTCAGAGACGAGGGCAATACCTGTCGCGGCAGGCAGAGTAACCCATAAAAGTGCGCCGGCATAATCGGACATCATTTGTCTGGATTTTTCAAGACCGTCATGTTCCTGGGCGGTGATAATCATGGGCGTGATGGCCATGCCCAGCCAGATAAAGAGAATGTCCACACTGCGATTGGCCAGATTATAGCCGGCATTATATTGCCCCGCAGATTCCGCGCCCATAAAGCCCGAAATTAGATACATATCCGCTGAGCTGAGTGTATAAGATAGCAATAATGAGATACAGATCGGCATGCCGTAGACAAAGGCGTTTTTGACTTTATATGGCGTAAATTGCCCGCCCTTCATATATTTCCACATGAAAGGGAGTTCGATAAACAGGATTAAAATATTGGCCAATATAACCCCGATAAAGGGGGCTTCGGCCCGCAGAGGTGTGCCGATTATCAATAAAATACCCAGTGAAAAAGCCAGCAAAGTATGGGTTGTGTATATCAAGCTATACCGTCTTATACGGTAACTCGCCTTATGAGTTTCAATACACATGTTAAACAGAACTTGTAAGCAAGTGGAGCTCAAGGCGAAGGCAAGTATGATCTTGAAATTATCGCTTATAGGTAAGAGATATAGCGTGCCCAATATGAGCATTAACATGACAAAACCAAGTGCAATGGCTGTCAGATAAAGCGTCTTGAGAAAGCAATTTGAGTTGCCTTCAATTTCAGTGCGGGGCAGGAAGCGGGCAATCGCGGCTTCTATCCACGTAAAAGACCCCATATGCACAAATTGTATAGTGATGACGGCCAAGGCATAAACGCCAAATTCCGCGCCAGTTAGAAGGCGCGTTAAGATCATAATCGTGCCAAAACTGGCCAAAATATTGGCCAGATTTACAGGCAGATAAGCGAGTGCGGATTTACCCATCATGGCCGGATGACTCCGGTTAAATTATGTCCAAATTTTGCTGGTGTCATCGGATGTTTTCAGAATCCCCTAACAGGCACGGCAATGTTTTGAGCATGATCATAATGTCAAAGAGAACCGAGCTGCGTTCGATATATTCCACGTCATATTTCACGCGCACAGATACATCTTCAGCATTATGAAGCGGACCGCGTGAGCCATTAATCTGGGCCCAACCCGTCATGCCTGGTTTGACCTTATGGCGATGGGCATATTCTTCGACCAATTTATAGCTTTCCACATCACCTGTACGCATCCCCACAGCATGTGGACGCGGGCCGACAAGTGACATGTCACCACGCAAGACATTGATAAGCTGTGGGAGTTCGTCAATGCTGGTTTTGCGAATAAACCGGCCGAGCTTGGTGACACGGCTATCGCCTTTTGTGACCTGTTGAGCGGCTTTTTTATCTTCTGTTTCAACGCGCATAGAGCGGAATTTGTAAACATCGAAAACACGATTGTTAAAACCGTGGCGAGGCTGGGTAAATAAGATCGGACCCGGGCTATCAAGTTTAATGAGTAGGGCAACAAGGGCCAGAACAGGCGCGCCGAGGATTAAGGCCGTTGCACTGACCACAATATCCAGTGTTCGTTTCATAACAATGGCGCTACCGCTTTTGGGTTTGCCATTGACTTCACGCATACCGATTTCAGCAATTTCGGTTAGTCTTTGCTGGACATGGTTGAGATTTTCAAAAGCATCGACAACAAAAGCAATCCGGTTAGGCAAAAGGCGTACCTGTTGAACAAATTCCTTTTTGCGGGCTTGCGCGGCAGAGGGCAGCGTTACGACGATACGGTCGACATAAGGCAGGTCTTCCCAATCTGTCAGCTCTTGGATTTTACCAACGACTGGAACGCCGTGAATGTTCAGAGGCGCGCGTGAAATTCTGTCATCAAATATAGCTAGAATGTTCAAGTCACGCGTTTTCGCGTTTTCTTCGATTAATCTGCGTGCGCTTTCTGTGGCGCCCAGCATGACAATGGTTGGTGTGAGCGCACCGCGTTTGTGCATGCGTTTGGATTGTTGATAATAAAGCGAGTGTAGTAATACCAAAGCGAGGGTCGCCATAAGGCCAGCCTTGGCAAGGGCATCTGGTAAAAATGTCTCTGGACGTATAATTAAGGCAAAGGATAGCCAAATACCAAGAGCGGCAGCCGAAGCGCCTATAACTTTCTTGATATGGACGCTGTAACTTTCTGCCGCAGGGAATTGGTGGGCCTTAACAGAAAACAACATGGCAATAAAACTAATCGCGCCGATAAGACCAGCGGCAATAGGGGCGATAAATCCGCGATTGTTAATCCCGATATAGGCATTCCAAAGCCCGATAAAGATTAGGGCTGATACCCAGAAAATATCGGACGCTCTTAGGACGAAGCGCATAGCGCTGACATTGGTTTGGCGTTTTGGGGCAGAAATATCGGCGAGTGTTTTGCGCTTTGCGCGCCTATCCATTGCGGGTTTTGTCTGTGGATCACGAATATTATCTGCGAAAGCATTCTGATTTTGAATGCGCTTTTCTTCGGATCTGCGTTTAGGGGCGGATTGACCCGGTTTTTCCTGCTTATTCTCATAGGCGTCTTGGACATGACGCTTCGTCTTGTTTGACATTATTCCCACCTTCGTGATCGAGTTTTTCTCGTATTCGGAAGTATTTCTAACGGAATTAAGCAAATATCTCGTAAACAAAGCCGCCTTTATCATGCGTGATTTTTGTTTCTGTTCGGCCTGTTGATCTATTCTGAAACAGATAAGGTCCCCATTAGGGTTAATGGAGTATGAAATGTATAATTTCGGCGCGTTACAGGGTTAAAATATATAAACTGGGATTTAATAAGGCTTTCTTAGCTTTCTTTGCTAATCTGGCAGAGATGATTCGCAATTTTATAAAAATCACACTGCTTGCGGCTTTGCCGGTTTTAACGGCCTGTTCTACTGGGCCAAACCAGCGACAAGCCCCTTATGTGTTTACGCCCCAGCCCGGGCAGGGACGTTATGTTCAGCCGGAATATTTAAGGCCCATTCCTAATCCGACCATACAGCCTATTGATTTGTGCCGGGCGCAATTTTACCAGACCTTGCTTGGTCAGCATGAAGGCGGAATTTATTTCACAGGGCTTCCGGGCCATATTCGCGTTATTAAGCCCGCGGAAACCGGATTGCTCGAAAATGAGTTTTTGCCAGATACTCTGCCTGATCCTCCCTTTATTGAGGTTAGGGATTATATTCCGGGACAAGTCTTATACACGCCGAGTATTCGTACGGTTGCCAGTCTCGTTGAAGCAGGTCCGATCATCGAAGAGCGCATAACAATCGAACTTGATGATGAGGGTTATGTGGAAGAGGTGCGCTGCGGTTAAATTCTTATCTGCCTAGGTGGATATGGAGGCGCTATAGACCTTCTTCTTCTTTTGCAGCTTCATAGGCTTCCAAGGCGTTGAGGCCTTCATCTTCCAGATTTTCAATCAGTTGGGTCAAGCGGTTACGCTCTCGTCCCAGATTGACAGCGCGTTCCGGGTCTTTTGTAAATAGCTCCGTATCCCCGAGGGCCTTATCAATATCGATAATGCTGATATGAGCAGCTTCAATACGTTGTTCTATGCGTTCATATTTTTGTTTTAGCGGCGCGATACGTTTACGGGCTTGAGCGGCAGATTTACGGGCAAAATTCTTTTTCTTTTCAGGGGATGACTGGTTTTTCTTTTCTGGCTTGTGTTTTTCCAATTGAAGTTTGCGGTAATCTTCAAGTGAGCCTTCATAGGTATTTACGTGTCCCTTATCGACGAGCCAGAGACGATCAACAACGCTTTCAAGTAAGTTACGGTCATGAGAAATCACCAAAACGGCCCCGTCATATTCATTGAGGGATTTGATAAGTTCGGCGCGACTATCCATGTCCAGATGGTTGGCGGGTTCATCAAGCACGAGCAAATGCGGGGCGTGAAAGCTGATGAGTGAAAATAAGAGCCGTGCTTTTTCTCCTCCAGAGAGATCGCTCGCCTTTGTTTCTGCGTTTTTAATGCCAAGGCCAAAGCGGGCCAGTCGCGCGCGTCTCTGGGCTTCCGTGGCTTCTGGCATCAGTTCCCGGACATGATCATAGGCAGAATGTGTCGGGTTTAAACTATCAATCTGGTGTTGGGCAAAATAGCCTATAACCAGTTTTTTATGGCGTTTGATAAATCCGTCTTGGGGCTCAAGCTCGCCCATAATCGCTTTGGCAAAGGTGGATTTACCTTCGCCGTTTTTCCCTAAAAGGCCAATACGGTCATCAGGATCAATACGCTGATCAAGCCCGCGTAAGACAGCTATGCCTTCCTCATATCCAAGTGTGACATCATCAAAGCGCACAATCGGTGGATTTAAGTGGCGCTCTGGGCTCGGCAGGTCAATGGGCGGGATAGGGTCATTGATTATGGTGGCGACGGGTTTCATCTTCTCAAGCCGTTTGACGCGGCTTTGCGCTTGTTTGGCCTTTGTGGCTTTGGCTTTAAAGCGCGTGACAAAGGCTTCCAGCCTGCGGCGCTCATCTTCTTGTTTGGCATTCATCGCCATGTTCAGACGATTTTGCTCGGCCAGACGCTTTTCAAAATTATCATAACCGCCGGGATAGGCGAATAATTTACCTTGGCGCAAATGGGCGATATGGGTCACCGCATTATTTAAAAAATCCCGGTCATGGGAAATGATAAAGGCTGTGCCGCGATATGTACGGATATGGGCTTCAAGCCAGACAGCGCCCTCCACATCGAGATAGTTTGTCGGCTCGTCCAAGATCAGCAGATCAGGCTTGGCAAATAACATGGCCGCGAGGGCGACGCGCATGCGCCAACCGCCGGAAAAATCAGAACAGGGGCGCAGTTGATCTGTGCCTGAAAACCCCAGCCCTGATAGAATTGTCCCCGCGCGCGCTTCCGCCGTATAGGCATCTATATCAGAGAGGCGGGCATGTATCATGCCAATGCGTTCTGGATTAGTCGCCGTCTCAGATTCAGCCAGAAGGGCTGTACGTTCCTCATCGGCTTGCAGTACTGTTTCCAGCAGGCTTTGAGGCCCGGAAGGGACTTCTTGGTCCACCGCACCCAGTCGCATTTTCTTGCGCAAATTAATATCGCCGCCATCGGGAGATATTTCACCCTTGATCAATCTAAAGAGTGTGGATTTACCCGTTCCATTACGCCCTACTAGTCCGATTTTCATGCCTTCATTAATGGCTAATGTGGCCTGATCGAATAAAAGACGACCCTCTAAGCGATATGTTAAATTGTTAATATGAAGCATGCGGGTGCTTATCATGGCTTCACAAGTCGTCAAGTGTCCGTTATAGGGCGGCCAAGATTTGATTTTTTGCCATTACAGGAGTTCACCATGGCTACACAACGTACATTCTCAATTATTAAGCCCGATGCGACGAAACGAAATATTACCGGTAAGGTAAATGCCAAGATCGAAGAGGCGGGTCTGCGTATTATCGCCCAGAAGCGTCTACAGCTCACAGCGGAACAAGCCGGCGGATTTTACGCCGTTCACAAAGAGCGCCCTTTTTACAATGATCTTGTCGCATTCATGACGTCAGGGCCAGTTATTGTACAAGTGCTTGAAGGCGAGAACGCGATTGCAAAATACCGCGAAGTTATGGGTGCCACAAACCCGAAAGAAGCTGCGCCGGGAACTATTCGCGCGGAATTTGCCCAGAGCATTGATGCCAATACGGTTCACGGTTCTGATGCGCCAGAAACAGCGGCTGAGGAAATTCCGTTCTTCTTTAATGATGACGAAATCGTCGGCTAGTTTTAGCGCATTTAAGATTATGAGGTCGGGCTTTGGCTCGGCCTTTTTTTATGGCCGGAGCTTTTATTTAAAAATTGTTATAAGATTGCTTGCGACTTTGGCGAGGGCTTTGGGATAAAGCGCCAATTCTAAGGGCAATAATCTGGCTGCGAGACTATCAGGATCATCACCCGCTTGGATACGGATTTTGTCTTGCATAATCACTTCGCCGCCGTCCAGCTCCTCGCTCACCCAGTGTACGGAACATCCGTGATATTTATCACCTGCTGCTAAGGCGCGTGCATGCGTATTTAAGCCCTTATATTTCGGTAGTAGGGAGGGGTGGATATTGAGCATACGGTTTTGCCAGCGCGTGACCAGATAAGGCGATAATATACGCATAAATCCCGCGCAACATATGAGCTCGATTTGCGCGTAAATGAGGGCCTGATGCACAGCCCTTTCAAAACCCTTACGCGTGTCGAATGTCTTATAGTCAATGCAGATGGCTTTTATGCCGTGCTTGCTTGCGCGCTCCAGACCGGGTGCGTCTAGTCGGTTGGATATAACCAGTGAGATACGGGCCGGATAATTAGGGTCCTCGGCGGCTTTGATGAGGGCTTCCATATTACTGCCGCGTCCTGAAATCAGGACGGCCGTATTGACCTTACCGTCTTTATACGGGCTTTGTGCGTCAGCTAGGGGCATTAGGCGTCTTTTAGTGCGCCTATAATCCACGCCGTTTCGCCGCTTTTTTGTAAATCTTCCATGACGGATTGCACGTCACCTGCCGCGACCGCCAAGACCATGCCAATGCCGCAATTAAAGGCACGCTGTAATTCGGCTTCCGCCACGCCGCCTTTGTCTTGTAACCATGTAAACACCTCTGGGCGCGGCCACGCTGTCATATCAATTTCAGGGACTAGGTGAGCCGGCAGCATGCGCGGTGTATTGTCTGTTAGCCCGCCGCCAGTTATATGCGCCAGTCCTTTAACATGTCCTTTGCGGATTAAGGGCAGGACAGATTGGATATAGAGCTTTGTCGGGGTCAGTAAGGCTTGGGCGAGAGTTTGCCCGTCTGAAAAGGGAGACGGGTCGTCCCAAGACAGGCCTGAAATTTCTACAATTTTACGTATAAGAGAATAGCCATTCGAATGGGGCCCAGATGAGGCAATACCGATGAGGACATCTCCAGAGGCCATATCTGTGTGGCGGGGTAATATACCATCTCGCTCGACCGCGCCGACGACAAAACCAGCCAAGTCAAAATCTTCGCCCTCATACATGCCCGGCATTTCCGCCGTTTCACCGCCAATAAGGGCGCATCCCGCTTGCTTACAGCCTGTTGCAATGCCTGAGATAACTTGCGTGGCCGTATGGGTGTCGAGCTTGCCTGTCGCGTAATAATCCAAGAAAAATAAAGGCTCGGCTCCTTGTGCCAGCACGTCATTGGCACACATGGCAACCAGATCAATGCCGATTGTATTGACGACGCCCGTATCTATAGCGATCCGTAATTTTGTCCCCACGCCGTCCGTACCTGAAATTAAGATAGGGTCATTATATCCGGCCGCCTTGAGGTCAAAGGCACCGCCAAAGCCGCCAAGTGCTGCGTCTGCTCCCGACCTGCGGGTAGATTTCGCCAAAGGCTTGATCTGATCTATTAAAGCATCACCAGCGTCTATATTGACACCGGCATCGGCATAGGTCAGGCCAGTTTGCGTTTGTTTCGCTGACTTATCGGAAGGTGTTTTGTCAGTCATTGACCGCCTTTTTATATGGAATCGCTCAGATGGGCTATTTTGAGGCTTACAAGCTCAATTTCAAGCGTGATGCAAGCCCAATTCTTAACATCTGTGTATTTGAACCGCTATAGACGCTTTTCAATTGCCCCGAACCCGTATATTCACACGGGTAATAGCTATTTGAGGTCATATTTTGGTTTTTCGTTCATTATACACTTTCATTGCCAGTTTTGCCTTATGGGGCGCGAGTGCCTTGGCCGCTCTGGCCGCTGATCCCTTTACGGTTTCAGCTGTGCCTGTCGATGCGACGGGGCAAACCGCGATTGAAGCTCAGACAATCGCTATATCGGACGGGCAATTGCGGGCCGGTCAAGCCTTGATTGAACGGCTCACATTAGGCGGTAGCGGCTCTGTGACGTTAGATACGCCAACCATTGCGAAATTAATCCGCGCGTTGGAAATTTCAAATGAGAAACGCTCCGGTAATCGCTACCTAGGTGATATTACTGTAGCCTTTAACCCAAGTGCGATGCAAAGTTTTCTGCGTAGTCGTAATCTGGAAATGATCTCCACACAGGCGCGCGAACGCCTTGTTCTGCCAGTATTGTCCGGTGCGCCTTTATGGTCAGATAATCCTTGGCTCTCAGCTTGGCAAAGCTCGGGCTATTCACATGCTTTAACCCCCGTGAGAAGTCTCACATCCTCGCAAGGAAATGCGACAGGGATTACCGCGGCACAAATCCTGTCAAAAGACCGCGGGGCTTTAGCTCGTCTGGGACAGAACTTCGGGGTCAATCAAATTCTTATTGCCGAGACGGACGAAAGCGGCTTCAATGCTAAGATAACAGATATAGCCCTTGATACGGGCCAGACCAGAGATTTGGGAAATGTCAGTATTGATCCAAAATTTTTGGAACAGACGAACCCCTTAGCTCAGCCCCTTACTGGAGAAAGCCACAAACATTTGGCGGCCTCTATTGTCAATGCGCTCGAAGATGACTGGAAAAGGTCTGCCGTAACTGTCGCCCAGAATGCGGTTACAACAACGGCCACCATCCTTTATGGGTCACATTCAGAGTGGCAAAATCTACAAACCGCGATAAACGGCTCTGCGCAAATTCAAGATGCGCGACTAGATGTATTATCCAAAGACGGAGCCTTGATGACATTGACATATGGCGGCGATATCAACCGTTTGCGTAATGAACTGTCCTTTAAAGGTGTGGATGTGAGAACGGATCCAAAGTTAGGGCTTGTCTTGGCTCGTGCAGGACGTTTCTAGGGCCGCATGTGTCGGGTCGAAACGGACAAATATCTTTAGACCTTGCCCCTAAACCTGATTTCAGCCTGACAAGGTTTGAGCAAGGGACCTCAAACCAAGCCGCTGTTAATGCTATCAAAAAATGGCCGGATTGGCCTGCGCCTATTATGGCTTTACAGGGCGGACGGGGTCACGGCAAAACCCATTTAGGACGAGCTTGGGCGGAGCTATCCAATGCCGTCATTATAGATGGGATAAATTATCCTGATGTGAAACGAGAATGGCAAGGGCGCGCTATTTTCCTAGATAGGGCTGATGTGTGCGCGGAGTCCGTTTTATTTGCTGTCATGAATATGGCGTTAAACGGAGATATTGAGGGCCTGCTTATGGCTGCTCGCCGCCCTCCCAAAGACTGGAGTGTTGAATTGCCAGATTTGCGCTCTCGTTTGCGCAATGTGCATGTCCTGACACTGGGTGAACATGAAGACGCATTATTGGAACCTGTTATCCGCAAACTTTTTGAAGATAGGGGCCGCCAAGTCTCGCGAGACTGCGTCACCTATATGATTATGAAATGTGATCGGTCTGTCAGTGCGCTGCGGGATGTTGTCGAAAAACTTGATATGGCCGCGCAAGCCCAAAGGGCTGATCTCACAAAGGCCTTTATTGCCCGACAACTCAAATCTATACAGTAGCTTTGGGATATCTAGAATGGGGCTGGTGCAGAAAATTTACACCACTCACCGCCAATCGGACGGCGCAGTTTCAAACTTTCCGCATGTAGGTGAAGGCGGGACGCAGCTAAAAACGCTACGTCATGAGCGTATAACCTATCTCCTAAAATGGGATGACCAAGGCTAAGCATATGGACGCGTAATTGATGGGAGCGTCCGGTTTTGGGAAGTAGTCTCACCCGGCAATGTCTGTCATATTGTTTGAGGCGCTGCCAGCTGGTTTGGGAAGGTTTTCCGTGTTCATGACAGACTATCTGTTTGGGACGGTTCGGCCAATCACAGCGCAGGGGTAAATCAACCATGCCTGCCTCTTCTTTCACATGTCCCCAGACATCTGCAATATAGCTTTTCTCAATATAGCGTTTCTCAAATTGCAATCCGATGTGACGTTGCGCGTCTTTATTTCGGGCAAACACCATGACACCTGACGTGGCCATATCCAGCCTGTGAATGGTCAGGGCTTCGGGGTAATCCGACTGTATACGCGCTTCAAGACAGTCAGGTTCTGTTTTCCCCGGTACGGATAATAAGCCTGCGGGTTTATTGACGATGAGAAAATTCTCATCAACATGCAGATAATCGAGGGCAGTTTCAGACGGGGCGTAGGTGAAATCCCGCATCTGAGCTTACTCAATATATTCGGCGACAACCTCGCGGCCCGAGAGGCGCAATCCGATTTTACCTTCGCACATGGCAAGGGCATCACTTCCAAATATTTCACGTCGCCATCCAGACAGACAGGCCACATCTGCTTTGCGGCCAAAGGCAGCCAGAAGTTCTATATCTGCACTATTGGCGACAAGGCGCGGCGCTATATCCTGATATTCGCATTTCAGCCTTAAGAGCGTTTTGAGCATATCGATCGTCGGGCCGAGATTTGGCGGCTTGTGACGTTTTTTAGGCGCGGGCGGGGCATAGGTTTCTGCGTTTTCTAAGGCGTAAGCTATTTTTTCCAAAAGAGGTTTCACCCGACGGGATTTCTCAAACCCTCTGGGAATACCTCTTAGGCGGCTCAGCGCTTCAACAGTAAGCGGCTTATTTTGCGCAATATCGTAAAGCCCATCATCTGTTAGGACACGCCTGCGCGGAATATTGCGGGTTTTGGCCTCTTCTTCACGCCAAGCGGCAGCGGCTTTTAAGGTCGAGAGATAATCGCGTTTTGGATTACGGACTTTGAGTCGTTGCCAAGCCGTTTCAGGGTCAAAGGTATAAAGTTCGGGATTAAGCTGCGGCTTCATTTCTTCTTCAACCCAGCTGAGTCGATTTTTCTCTTTAAGCTCTTTGAGGAGTCCCGGATAGAGATCGCGCAAATGGGTCACATCGCCCAAGGCGTAATGTAATTGTTTGTTGGATAAAGGTCGGCGCGACCAATCGGTAAAGCGCGCGCCTTTATCAAGATTTAAACCCAGCCGTCCTTTAACCAAGGCATTATACCCCACAGAATCACCAAAGCCGAGCGCCATAGCTGCAATTTGTGTATCAAATAAAGGGCGGGGCACGTGTTTGCAGATATGGTAGAAAATCTCCATATCCTGACGAGCCGCATGCATGACCTTTATGATTTTTTCATCGAGTAAGAGTTTTATGAGCGGGGTCAGATCTATATCATCTGAGAGCGGATCTATAATGGCGTCGTCCTTATCGGTCGCGATCTGGATGAGGCATAAGATAGAGTAAAACGTGCTCTCGCGCATGAATTCTGTGTCGACACATAAAAATGGACTTTTGTGAGCTTTTTGGCAGAATTTTTCGAGATCAGCTTGAGTAGTAATGACATTCATAGACTGCCCTTAGCAGGCCTGATAAGCTCTGTCATATAGAACTTGCGACAATATCAGTGTAAGTTGATTTTAAGTGGCTATAAGGGCTTGGATATTTACGTCTTGACTTAGACGGCTTGTCCTTTAATTCCCGCCTGTGAGGATTGCGACGGCAAATCTTATATAAGAGTTTGATGGAGAAAGACATGCATGCTTATCGTACACATAATTGTGGTGAGTTGCGCTCTGAAAATGTTGGCGAAACCGTTCGCCTCTCGGGATGGGTGCACCGTAAACGCGAACATGCCAATGCCTTATTCATAGATTTGCGTGATCATTTCGGTATCAGTCAGATCGTTGTCTATCCCACCGCCAAGTTTTACGAGGAAGCCAAACGCTGCACATCGGAATCGGTGATGACGATTACAGGCGAGCTTTTAAAGCGTGATGCCGAGGCCATTAATCCCGAAATCCCGACAGGCGAGGTCGAGTTGCGCGCAGATGAGCTGGTCATAGAAAGCCCGGCAGACCCGCTGCCGCTCCCTGTATTTGGTGAGCAAGATTATCCAGAGGATATCCGTTTGCGTCACCGTTATCTTGATCTGCGCCGCGAGCGTTTGCACAAAAACATCCTCATGCGCGGACAAATCATAAACTCGCTGCGCCGCCGTATGATCGAGCAGGGCTTTACCGAGTTTCAAACACCAATCCTAACGGCCAGCTCGCCTGAAGGTGCGCGGGACTTTCTTGTGCCCTCACGGGTCAATCCGGGTAAGTTTTACGCCCTGCCACAAGCCCCGCAGCAATTTAAGCAGCTAATCATGGTGGCGGGATTTGATCGTTACTTCCAGATAGCGCCGTGTTTCCGTGATGAGGACGGGCGTGCGGACCGCTCACCGGGCGAGTTTTACCAACTCGATATTGAAATGAGTTTTGTAACACAAGAAGATGTGTTCCAAGCCATTGAGCCTGTTATGGCGGGCGTGTTTGAAGAGTTCGCGGATGGCCGCGAAGTCCAGACACCTTTTCCGCGTATCCCTTATAAAGAAAGTATGGAGAAATACGGCTCGGACAAGCCTGATCTGCGTATTCCGTTTGAACTTTCTGACGTCTCCGAGTTTTTTACGGATGAGGCCAAGACGGGTTTTGGTATTTTCGCCAAGATCACGGGTGGCGATGGCAAGGTGATTGCTATTCCGGCCCCGAAAGCGGCCGAGACACAATCGCGCAAATTTTTCGACAATTTCGATAAATGGGCCAAGAAAGACATGCAGGCTCCGGGCCTTGGCTATGCCCGCCTTTCTCTCGGCGATGACGGTGTGGTGAAATCCCAAGACCCTGTCTTGAAAAACTTTGAACCTGCCCACCTTAAAGCCCTGCTGGATAAAATGGGCTTGGGTGCGGGTGACGGCATTTTCTTCTCTGCGGGCAAAAATTCTGATGCTTATAAGCTGGCAGGGGCGGCCCGTAATGAAGTGGCCAAACAGCTGGAGCTGATAGAAGAGGGCGTGTTTAAATTTTGCTGGATTGTCGACTTCCCCATGTATGAGTGGGATGAGGATAATAAGAAAGTCGATTTCTCGCATAACCCATTCTCTATGCCCCAAGGCGGTATGGCGGCGCTAGAAGCGGCCGATACAGATGAGAAGAAACTCGAACTGCTTGCTTATCAATATGATATTGTCTGTAACGGTGTGGAGCTGTCTTCGGGCGCTATTCGGAACCATAAACCCGACATCATGTATAAAGCCTTTGCGGGGGCGGGTTACGGGCCAGAGGTTGTGGACGAAAAATTTGCGGGTATGATCAATGCGTTCAAATACGGCGCCCCGCCTCACGGGGGTATAGCGCCCGGTGTGGACAGGATTGTCATGTTGCTGGCAGGTGCGCAAAATATTCGCGAAGTCATTTTATTCCCGATGAACGGGCAAGCTCAAGACTTGATGATGAATGCTCCAGCCGAGGCCGACCCCGCACAGCTCAAAGAGCTGAATATCAAGCTCGTTCCGGTTATTGATAATAAATAGGCGGATTGGGTTGATGGGGGCTAAGGGGACGATAGGGCTAGATTTAATATCGACCTAATTTCCCCCAGTAGCAACCATTAAACGAGCGTCCTATAATCGCTTGCGGGTTCAACTGGTCGTCGCAACACATACAATAAACTAAGTATGTGGA
>CAZNCJ010000039.1:0-10103 GCA_964571595.1 uncultured Caulobacterales bacterium
AAAATACGGGGCGGGGGTTTGTCATAGCTCAAATAGTCTTCCAAGACTTGCAGCATCATAATCGTAGCACGTTGCAGTTTAAGCTCTTTAATATCTTTAAATGTGAACCAGTCGACATTTAACAATTCTGTGCTGTCTTTAATGGGCGGTGCGCTGTCACCCATATGTCTGACAAAAAACCATGTGTCATAGCGTTTATGCCGGTGAGGGGGTGTGACAGCACGGCCAAAGACTTCAATCCCCGTCAGGTCAGCAACCCGGCCTTGGTCATGTAATCCCTGCCAGCCCGCATGTTTCATATTGCGTTTTTCGGCGTGAGGCTGGCCTAATATCAGACTTGTTTCTTCAAATGTCTCCCGAATGGCGGCCAGCGCTACGGCGCGGGCTTTGCGCGGATTATAAGCGGCCTCCATAATATTTGCAGTGCGCGGGGATAGATCGCCAATATAAGGCGCGTAGCTATCGGCGCGGTCTACCCGCCCGCCTGGAAAGACATAGACACTGGGCATGAAATCATGACGCGCACTACGTTGTCCCATAAGAATTTTCGGATTGTCCTTTGAGCCTTTTAACAAAACAATAGTCGCGGCAATGCGCGGACGCGGGGCATGTTTAAGCTCTGCCCGAAGGGCCTTTTCCTGAGTGTTCATAATGATTTTTTCGGGCATTTCTATCCCGTTTTTTGAAGGCGTCTTAGAGCTCATAAATCTGTTTCATACTCGCTTTATCTGCGTTTGGGTCTACGACCATTTTTACTACCATGGGGACGGTTATTACGATTATATCCTCCCCTTGCGCCCCGTGCACCCCGTTTGGGTTTCTCGCCTTTTTCGGGTTTAGAAAGCATCTCGAAAATCAAACTGCCCGTTAGCCCGTCCGCCTCTTTTAGCTTAACCTCGACTTGGCGTCCAAAGCGGTAAGTATTGCCCGTATTCTCTCCGATAAGTGAGCGGGATGTCTCGTTAAAAACATAATATTCATGGCCCAGATCGCGGGCAATAATCAACCCGTCTGCCCCCGTTTCATCCAGCGTTATAAACAGCCCGAATTTTGTCACTCCTGTAATACGGGCCTGAAAAACCGCGCCAACACGCTGTTCCAGATAGCGGGCAATATAGCGGTCTTTGGCATCACGTTCCGCGCTTGCGGCGCGGCGTTCCGTATCAGAGATGTGTTCCGAAATTTCCTTTAGCCGCGTTTGCTCGCGCTTTGTTGTCCCGTCCTCGCCCAAATCAAAAGTCGCAATAAGCGCGCGGTGGACGACGAGGTCAGCATAGCGCCGGATAGGGGAGGTGAAATGGGCGTAATGTGTCAAGTTAAGTCCGAAATGCCCTTTGGGATCAGGCCCGTAATAGGCTTGACTTTGCGAGCGTAGAACCGACATGGAAATAATTTCCGCCATATCCATCTTACGGGCTTTATCAAGGAGCTGGTTAAAGCGGCGCGGAGAGACTTTTTCACCCAGTGACCATTTCAGACCAAGGGCGGGAAGAAATTCTGAGAGGCTCTGGAGTTTTTCCCGCGCCGGTGGTTCATGCACGCGCACAATCGTCGTGACATTTTTCTCAGAGAGAACTTCTGCGGCTGCGACATTGGCTTGCACCATAAACTCCTCAATGAGCTTATGGGCGTCAAAGCGCTCGCGTAAGGTCACTCTGGTCACTTCGCCTTTGTTATTGACATGGACGCGGCGTTCGGGAAGCTCAATATCCAGCGGGGCGCGGGCTTTGCGCGCCTTTCGTAACACTTTATAGGCGGCGTATATATCGCTAAGTATCGGCATGACAGGCTGGGCGGCCTCTCCGGGCTTTCCGTCAAATCCTTCTTGGGCCTGTGCGTAAGTCAGCCTTGCGTGAGAGCGCATAATCCCGCGTGTAAAGGTTTGTGCGCGTTTATCTCCCTTATGATCAAAAGTGATTTTAACCGCCATACAGGCGCGGTCTTCATGCGGGCGCAACGAGCACAAATCGGAGGACAGCTCATGGGGGAGCATAGGCTCGACGCGGTCAGGCAGATAGACCGAATTGCCGCGTTGCTCGGCGGCGCTATCAAGCGGGCTATCAGGGGTCACAAAGGCGGCCACATCGGCAATCGCCACCCAGATAATCCAGCCGCCTTTATTCTTCGGGTCTTTATCAGGGCAGGCATAAACGGCGTCGTCAAAATCCTTGGCATCGACGGGGTCGATCGTGATCAGCGGTAGTTCGCGTAGGTCTTCGCGCGCCCCAGAAAGTGCGGGGAGTTTTAAGTCTTTGGCATATTGGATGACCGCGTCGGGAAATCCGATCGGGATATTATGGCTTTTCAGCGCGATCAGGCTCGCCGCCTTTGGCCCGTCTGCCGGGCCGAGTATATCCCTGATTTCGGCCACACGATCATAGCGGATTTTATTGCGGTTCGTTGCGCGAAACATGACTAAAATTTGCGCGTCAGCAGACATGGTCGCGACCTCATCGGGCAGGCGCGCGGGGCGGTATTCTTGACGTGCTTTTTTATCTACCGGCTTAATCGCCCAGCCGCGTCCGTCTCGATAAAGGATGCCCATATGCAGGCTCGGCCCGTCGCCCAACTTCTTCATCACCGAGGCCATGATAAAGCCGTCTTTTTCTTTAATACGGCACAAGACGCGCGCGCCGACCCCGATTTTGGCAGGGCGTTTATTCTTAGAGCCTTTCAATGGCGGGCCCTCGCGCACGATCAGTTTTGGCGGTTCGCCGTCACCTTTATAAGTCTCGGGCACGCCGATCATATCGCCTTGGTCGTCCAGTCCGGTGACGCGAATAACCATGACAGAGGGCAAGGCGCCCGCCTCGCGATAGGTTTTCTTAGAAGATAAAATCAGCACACCGTCATCGACCATTTCGCGCAAAAGCTGTCGCAGCTCGCGGCGGTCCTCGCCTTTAATATCAAGACGGCGGGCAAGGGATTTACGATCCAGCCTGTCCGGAAACTCACGTATCGTGCTCAGTAATATGTCGCGCGTAAGGCTCATGGGGCCTGCTATGCTGTCATTTGCGCGATTAAGCAAGGGGCGGGTGTGTGGGTGTTAAATTATAAGGGCGCGTGAGTGTGCTATACCTCCATGGGTTGTGCGCGCGAAAAGTGTGGGCTAGCATAATGCTCAAGGGCATTTATGTGTTGGGGAACACGGAAAACGAAAAGTACAAAAGGGTATTGTGAAAGAGGGATTTTTTTATAAACTATTTAGATCGCTAAAATGCGTGTTTTTGGGCGTATGGCTTCTCTTGTGTCTATCTCTATCAGCTTGCGCTGAATTTATTCCGCTACCAGATGAAACGCTGGACGCTATCGACAAATATGAAAAAAAACGCGCGGAAACCAAACAGGCGCACACCCATGTACAATATTGTGACAATGATGTTCTTAAATTAACATTCTCCGGGCGTGGGGAGCTTGTTACCCGTGAAATTTATGTGCCGCGAAAGTCTGTGGCGTTATTTAGAAATCGTGACAATCTTAATACCTATCCGCTTGGGGTGTTATTGTACAAACGATGTATACTGGAGGGTCCGGTTGAAAATTGCGATAAGCGTGAAGACAGAATAGGCGTGAATACTACAATTTTGGACTCAACGGAAGATATATTCGATTCATGGACAAAGAGATTAGGTCTAGAGCTTTATTCGCAGGAAAAAAATGGTCTTTACAAATTAAGAGTGTCAGAGAGCTTTCGCGATAAACCTCATATGAAGTTAAAAAAAGACTATGAGGTTTACACAAATTTCTCCCCTTTTTTAACCGATGGCGTTATTAGTTTTCCAACCCTACTTATTCGATACAGAGATCACAAATATATGCGACCCGACAAAAGAAAGTGCGAATGGAGGATAGTGACTGATGAGGCCATTCGCACATCGCGCGCCAGCCATTGTGACGACCTGGACGATTGGGAAACATATGTGTCTGAATTTGACTTAATATCAGACAAAATCAGCAAAGAAGGGGAGTTTGCACGTGACTGTAAAAATTGAGAAGTATAATTTCTTCAACACTTTGCCGTGAGAGCCTCACTACACCCAGTTCCCCCACAAACCCCCTAAACCATCCGTAGAAGATTACTTAGCGGGGGCGGGTTTTTTCTTAGTAGCTGTTTTCTTGGCAGTTGTTTTTTTCTTGGCCGTTTTCTTTTTGGCGGGCGCTTTTTTCTTCTTGCCGCCTTTGGCTTCTTTTTCCGCGATATATTCCAAGGCCATATCAATATTTACGTCCTCGGGCTTGGTGCCTTTGGGAATAGTGGCGTTGATCTTTTCATATTTGACATAGGCCCCGTAACGCCCGTCCATAATCTTGATGGGGAGCTCGGTCGAGGGGTGTTTGCCCAAATCCTTGAGGACTTTACCTGCACTGCGTCGGCGGCCCGGATTAGCCTTTTTCTCCGCCAACATCACCACGGCGCGGTTAAGCCCGATTTCGAACATTTCATTGGCTGTTGGCAGGTTTACATAAATGCCGTCATGCAAAATATAAGGCCCAAAGCGACCAATCGCGCCCGATATTTTCTTGCCATCATCCGGATGATCCCCGACATGGCGCGGGAGCGAGAGCAGGCGTAAGGCTTTCTCAAGATCAATACTGTCATAAGGCCAGTTTTTGGGCAGAGATGTACGCTTGGGCTTTTTGTCTGTCGGCATTTCGACATAAGGCCCGAAACGGCCATTTTTAAGCATGACGTCCACGCCCGTATCAGGATGTACGCCGAGCATTTTATCTTCGCCGACATCTGGCGCGCCGTCGGCTTGGCCAAAGGGGCGGGTGAATTTACAATCCGGATAATTCGAACAGCCAACAAAAGCACCGAATTTACCGAGCTTGAGCGAGAGTTTGCCGTCCGCGCAGCTTGTACATTTGCGCGGGTCTGTGCCGTCTTCCTTGTCCGGGAAGACAAGCGGGCGCAGCGCGTCGTTAAGCGCGTCAAGCACATGGGTCACGCGCAGGTCTTTGGTTTCGGCAACATGGGATGAGAACTGGTCCCAGAAATCATGTAAGAGCTTTTTCCATGACAGATCACCCGCAGAGACCATATCGAGGCGCTCTTCCAGATCGGCTGTGTAATCATATTGGACATACTTACTAAAGAAATTTTCCAAAAAGGCTGTAACAAGCCGGCCTTTATCATCCGGGGTAAAGCGGCGCTTATCCAGATTGACGTAACCACGGTCTTGCAGGACTTTAAGGATAGAGGCATATGTCGAGGGGCGTCCAATGCCCAGCTCTTCCATACGCTTGACCAGAGAGGCCTCAGAGAAACGCGGGGGCGGTTGGGTGAAATGCTGTTCGGCGTTAATGTCTTTGGCCGTGGCCGCATCGCCCGTTTCAACCGCGGGAAGTAAGGTGTTGTCTTCTTCTTTGTCCTCAATAGATTTCGCGGCCTCATAGAGTTTAAGAAAACCGTCAAACTTCACGACTTGACCTGAGGCGCGTAAAGTCACGCTATTGGCGGCATCCGTGATTCCAATCGTTGTGCGCTCAAGCTGGGCGGCGGACATCTGGCTGGCCATGGCGCGTTTCCAGATCAGCTCATAGAGTTTTGCCATATCGCCTGAGAGTTTTAGCTTATCCGGGTGGCGCTGGAAACTTGTCGGGCGGATGGCCTCATGCGCTTCTTGAGCGTTTTTAGCTTTGGTTTTAAATATGCGCGGCGCATTTGGCAGATAGCTCGCGCCGTAATTTTCTTCAATCGTACTGCGACATTCCGCAATCGCTTCGCCGACCATAGAAATACCATCAGTTCGCATATAGGTGATCAGGCCGACGGTTTCCCCGCCAATATTAACGCCCTCATAGAGCTTTTGCGCGGTCTGCATTGTGCGTGTGGCCGAAAAGCCGAGCTTGCGCGAGGCATCCTGTTGTAAGGTTGAGGTCTGGAAAGGCGCATATGGATTGCGCTTAATCGGTTTGGCTACCACAGAACTAATGGAGGTGTTGGCGGCTTGAACGGCAGCTTTGGCGGCCATGGCCTTTTCTTCATTATCGAGTGAGAACTTATCGAGCTTTTCTCCGCCCAGTGCGACGAGCTTTGCAGGAAAGTCCTTGCCTTTAGTATTAGAAATTTTGGCATCAACCGTCCAATATTCGCGGGGATTGAATTTTTCGATTTCTGTTTCGCGTTCACAAATAAGACGCAGGGCGACAGATTGTACACGTCCGGCAGAGCGCGCGCCCGGTAATTTACGCCATAAGACGGGTGATAAGGTAAAGCCGACAAGATAATCTAGGGCCCGTCTGGCCAGATAGGCCTCTACCAATTCCATATCCAGTTCGCGCGGATTGGCGATGGCGGTGGTCACAGATTTTTTGGTGATAGCGTTAAAGACAACACGTTCAATCGGCTTGTCTTTTAAGGCCTTCTTCTTGTGTAGGACTTCAAGTAGGTGCCAGGAAATCGCTTCGCCTTCCCTGTCCGGGTCGGTTGCGAGAATAAGTTTGTCGGCGACTTTAAGAGCGTTTTCTATATCTTTAATGCGGGTCTTGGATTTTGTATCCACTGACCATGTCATAGCAAAATCGGCTTCGGGGTCGACAGAGCCGTTCTTAGAGGGCAGGTCACGGACATGGCCGAAACTCGCCAAGACTTTATAGCCAGTGCCGAGATATTTTTCGATGGTTTTGGCTTTGGCCGGCGATTCTACAATAACAAGGTTCTGGCTCATAAATTTCCAACACTAAGAATCCGCCCACTCAAAATGCGGGTCTAAAATTTCGCGCAGACATGGGGCAAGCCTTCAATATTGTCAACACCTGGTATGCGTTTCAGAGAATTGCGTTATGAAACGCCCTGATTTTAGGCATAATATATGGTGCGAGTTATTCATTGAAATGCAATTAATGATTGCTTAGTTAATATTACATCTTTAAGGTGCATATGTGTGGGTATGTGGATTCGTAACTTATTTAGAGGAAGCTACGCATGTCTTATAACTCAACGGCTCAGAAAATTATAACTGAAATTGAAACCGATCATGATCAAAGCCTAAAGAGGGCACAATCAACACGAAATTATATTGAAGATATGATCAAAGAATTGATGGATCTGGCCTATGGTTCAGACATTGATGATTTATCCGAACTTCTCAAAATGACGGTTATGGCTATTGAAACCAAAGGACGTTTGGGTTTGATATTTCCAGAACACTCGTCTTAAGGCTAGAGGGTCAGGTTTAAACTCACCCGTCCGTCCGGCTCGACAATTATATCGCCGTTAAGTTCTAGCTCTAACAGGGCCGCTGTGCAGATAGGCACAGGCATATCGCTTAACCGAATGATTTCATCGCGCGGCGTAGGTGTCGGCGATAATAAAGAGGTTAAATTTGTTTTGGCGCGGTCTATGTCTTTTTCAGCGGCCTGCCAGTCAAATTCTCCAGCGCGAAAGTCATTGTCAGGTTCATGGACATAGGGTTGTGGCAGGTTTTCAACAATATCGATAACATCCGAGGCGCTTTCAATTAAGGCCGCACCTTGTTGGATGAGACGGTTACAGCCCTTAGTGCGTGGATCAAGCGGAGAGCCGGGGGCGGCCATAACCTCCCGGTTTTGTTCTAGAGCATAGCGTGCGGTGATTAATGTGCCAGAGCGTTCAGCCGCCTCGATGACAACAATACCCAAACACAGACCAGAAATAATCCGGTTGCGGCGCGGAAAGTCACGCGCCGTGGCTTTATATCCTATTGGGCTTTCAGAAACCAGCGCGCCTCTTTCGCGAATGGCGTGATAAAGCTCCGTGTTTTGGCGGGGGTATATATGGTCAATCCCGCCGCCCAGAACCGCCACAGTGCCCGTATCAAGCCCGCCTTCATGGGCGTTGGCATCAATACCGCGCGCAAGCCCCGAGACGATAACATAACCGGCTTGTCCAAGCTCCGAGCTGATTTGTCTGGCAAAGCGCTGGCCAATTGCAGAAGCATTACGAGAGCCCACAATTGCAATGCTGGGTGTGTTCAGAATTTCCGTGTTCCCCCAAACTGCAATATAAGGCGGGGGCGGGTTTAGAGCACGTAAATATTCTGGAAAGTCCGGCTCGCAGGCAAAAATATATTTCACGCCCATATTATCGGCAGCGTCCAATTCGGCCTCTATAACTTCGACTGACGGTATGGAGACAGAGGCGCGCCTGATGATTTGGGTCAGGGCCTCTAGTGCTGCGCTTGCGGTTTTATAGCGTGCCAGCAAATCCCGAAAAGAAACGGGGCCAACGCTGGGCGTGCGAATGAGGCGTAGCCAGTTCCTGCGCTCGGCAAAAGATAATTCGCGCGCGGTCAAATCTTGTCCGTTGTTTTGTGTCCGTCCGATCTGGGTTCCGTACCTGCAATGATGCGTTTAATATTCTCCCGGTGGCGGATGAATATGACGATAGCCAATGAAAGCGCCATAAGGGCGATATCTTCGCGACCCATAAAATATGCAATAATCGGGGCGCTGGCTGCGGCGACAAGGGCTGATAATGAAGATATTTTTGTGAGGAAAAACATAGCCAGCCAAACCAGACAGGCCCCGAGGCCTATTGGGAAACCCACGGCAAGCAAAGCCCCTAGAAATGTGGCCACGCCTTTGCCGCCTTTAAATTTAAGCCAGATGGGATAGCAATGGCCTAATAAGGCGGCTGAGCCAGCAATAAGACCAAAGGGCGCGCCGAGGATTTTATGAAATATAATCGCGGCGAGCCCCGCTTTGCCGGCATCCAATATCAGGGTCAGAAAGGCGAGGTCTTTTCGGCCCGTGCGCAAAACATTTGTCGCCCCGATATTCCCAGAGCCAATATTTCTAATATCACCCTGACCAAATAATCTGGCTATGAGTAAACCAAAAGGTATGGCCCCAAACAAATATCCGCCTAGGATTGTTATAATAAGAGCAGAGGAAAACATAACAAGAACATGCAGCACTGTTAGAAGTTTGTCAAAATTTTTTTGGAGAATATTCTCACGGATGAGTAAATTTTAACTTGCTAATATTGTGGCATATTCGTTAATGAAGCTCGTGTCTGATTTTATACAATATCAGACACATTAAGGGAAAATAGGTTTTTAGGAGGACAAGGCCGTTTAAAGAGGGGATGAGTCATGTCAGAAGACCTGACAGTTGAATTTTTTGAAAACTACACGACTGCTGAATTTTTAAAGCAAACGCCTCTTTCTATTGTCATCACCAATCCCAATCTCAAAGACAATCCTATTGTATTTGCCAATAAGGCATTCGAGGCCACAACGGGTTATGCAAGCAGCGCGGTTATAGGGCGAAATTGCCGATTTTTGCAGGGCAAAGAGACCGACGAAAAGAGTGTGGACTTAATTCGCCAAGCTATTAAAACTGAAAAAGAGGTTTTGATAACACTGTTAAATTACCGCGTTGATGGTCGAACTTTTTGGAATGAGCTGAACCTTTCCCCGTTATAAAATACTGAAAATGAACTTGCCTATTTTTTGGGTATTCAGCGGATTGTTCCTGGCCCGATGGGAAAGACGGCGGAACATATTACCAGTGATTTGCGGCTCCAAGAAATACAGCATAGGGTTAAAAACCATCTCTCTATGGTGGTGAGCCTTCTTCGGACCCAAGCCCGGTCTAAAGATTTTTCAATCGAGGAAGGCTATACAACATTGGCCCGCCGCGTTGAGGCTTTGCAGCTTTTATATGAGCAGTTAAATGTTGTCTCAAATAAATATAATGTCGTGGATATTGGGGCCTATGTTGGCCAATTAGTCGCCTCAATCACCCATCTTAATCCTATGCAGGGTATTCGGGTTAACACACAAACTGACTCTGCCGATGTCTCGGTCGATCTTGCCGTGCAAATCGGGCTGATATTATCAGAAGTTCTGACCAATTCTTTCCAACATGCCTTTGTCGGCCGCACACGTGGTGTGGTGGATATAAATGTAAAATACATAAAGGGTGTAAAGGTCACTGTTATTGTAGAGGATGACGGTGTCGGTATGGAAAATCCGCAAGACTGGCCTGAACTTGGCGGGTCAGGCAGTCATATTGTGCGCGGCATGATTAATTTTGCCAATGCCGAGGTTGAGGTGCACTCTAATAAAAAAGGCACGCGGATTTTAATTAATTTTCCCTGCGATATGTCATAGAGC
>CAZNCJ010000039.1:10203-21593 GCA_964571595.1 uncultured Caulobacterales bacterium
CTTTATCGCCACAATGCTGTCCGAAATTCTTGAAGATAATGGTTATAATATTGGCGCCCTCATCAATAATGTAGAAGATGCAGCCAAATTTATTTCTGACAATGTCGTGGATTTTGCACTGCTCGATTATAATGTTGTCGGGGGCACAACAATGGGTATTGCTAGAGAGCTCATCCGTAAATCCGTGCCCGTGATTATGTTGACGGGGAATACTACGGATAAAGCCCTTCGAGATGATTGGCCCGAGGCAACTATTCTGGACAAGCCGTTTCGGGAGATGGTTTTGCTTGCGACAATTAAGACCGTCATGGAGGGGGCTTAATCCCGTGTAAGCCGTTTTGAAGTGGCAATAACGCCCATTTTTTCACTTTATGGGCGATATTTAAGGTTTTTATAGCCCTATTCACAGTCTTTTGAACGTCTGGGTGAAAATGCGGGATGTGAGCTCTTTTCACGGCGCGAAATACCTCTTACATTCTAGCTAATGAAGGAATCGCTTTTACCATATCGGCTTGGCTTATTTGCGCCCCGCCTTGTGGCTGGACCTGATCAGGACGGTGATAAGGGCGGGGACGGACCTGAACGTGGCGTGGCCACGAAAGTTCGCCCGAAGACCAAAAAACCGTCCATGTACCGCGTCATCTTGATGAATGATGATTATACGCCCATGGAATTTGTCGTCACAATCTTGATGTCGATTTTTAATAAGACACAGGAAGAAGCCACGCAAATTATGCTCAATGTCCACCAGAACGGGGTGGGTGTCTGCGGTGTTTACACATTTGAAATTGCCGAAACCAAAGTCACACAAGTTATGGATGCTGCTAAACGGCGGCAGCACCCACTACAATGTACGCTTGAAAAGGCGTGATAGCTTACCTATCTTTAGAGTAAGAAAGGAAAATTTATGGCCTCATTTTCTCCGGTACTAGAAGAGACAATACACCGTGCTCTGACATATGCTTCTGATCGCAAACATGAACTTGCGACATTAGAGCATTTACTACTGGCTTTGATCGAGGACCGTGATGCGGGCGCAGTCATGACGGCCTGCGATATTGACCTACAAGCGCTCAAAGCCGATGTGACCGCCTATCTGGATGATGATTTGTCTTCGCTCGTAGTTGAGGATTTTGAAGAAGCTCGCCCCACGGCTGGCTTTCACCGCGTTATTCAGCGCGCTGTCATTCATGTTCAAAGCTCGGGCCGTGAGGAAGTCACAGGCGCAAATGCTCTTGTGGCATTATTTGCCGAGCGGGAGAGCCACGCCGTCTATTTCCTCCAAGAACGGGACATGACCCGCTATGATGCGGTCAATTATATCTCGCATGGTATTTCCAAATCCGGCGATCAAAGCGTGTCGAAAGCCCCGCAAGGCACGAACGGGGAAGGACAGCCCGGTGAAGAGGCCAAGAAAAAAGATCCGCTTGAAGAATATACCGTCAATTTAAATAAGAAAGCCCGCGACGGGGATATTGACCCGCTTATTGGGCGTGATGAAGAGGTGGAGCGCTGTATCATGGTGCTCTCGCGTCGGCGCAAAAACAATCCCTTGCTTGTGGGTGACCCCGGCGTAGGTAAAACCGCCATTGCCGAGGGCATAGCCCGGCGTATCGTCAATGATGACGTCCCAGAGGTTTTGCAAGATAACACTATTTATTCCCTAGATATGGGCGCGCTTTTGGCGGGAACACGTTACCGCGGTGATTTTGAAGAACGCCTTAAGGCCGTTATGACAAAATTGCAGGAAACAGAAGGTTCTATTCTGTTTATTGACGAGATCCACACAATCATCGGCGCTGGTGCGACAAGTGGCGGGGCCATGGATGCCTCCAACTTGCTAAAACCCGCCTTACAGAGCGGCAAGCTGCGCTGTATGGGCTCAACGACATATAAGGAATATCGCCAGCATTTTGAAAAAGACCGTGCTCTATCGCGGCGTTTCCTCAAAATTGATGTCTCGGAACCTTCTGCCGAAGACAGTGTGAAAATCCTCATGGGGCTTAAGCCTTATTTCGAGGAGTTCCATAATATTAAATATACGTCTGAGGCCATTCAGGGCGCGGTGGATTTGTCCGTGCGCCATATCACTGATCGTAAATTGCCCGATAAAGCGATTGACGTGATCGACGAGGCGGGCGCACGCCAAAAGCTCGTCACGGCGAAAAAGCGCAAAAAGACAATCGGTATAAAAGAGATCGAATTTGTCATTTCCAAGATCGCCCGCATTCCGCCGAAATCTATTTCGCGCGATGATGAAAAAGCGCTTAAATCCCTCCCGCTTGATCTTAAGCGCATGGTGTTTGGACAAGACAAGGCGATTGAGCAAGTCGCCTCCGCCGTTAAACTTGCACGCGCGGGACTGCGCGAGCCCGATAAGCCGATTGGCTCCTATCTTTTTGCCGGCCCGACAGGTGTGGGTAAAACCGAAGTCGCCAAACAACTGGCTTCCACCCAAGGCCTTGAGCTTTTGCGCTTTGATATGTCCGAATATATGGAACGCCATACCGTATCGCGCTTAATCGGTGCGCCTCCGGGATATGTCGGCTATGATCAGGGCGGATTGCTCACGGATGCGGTGAACCAGAACCCGCATAGCGTGCTCTTGCTCGACGAGATCGAAAAAGCCCATCCAGATATTTACAACATATTGCTGCAAGTCATGGATAATGGCTTCCTGACAGATGCCAATGGCCGCAAGGTTGATTTCCGTAATGTGATTATCATTATGACGACCAATGCGGGTGCCTCTGATGCAGCCAAAGCCGAGATCGGGTTTGGGCGAGGCCTCAAAGATGACGAGCAAGAGGCCGCGATTAAGCGCCGCTTTACCCCGGAGTTTCGTAACCGGCTTGACGCGGTTGTCTCCTTTGCGGCGCTCTCGCCAGAGGATATCGCCAAGGTCGTGGATAAATTTGTTATCCAGCTTGAAGCCCAGCTTGCAGATCGTAAGATCGAGTTTGAAGTCTCTAAGGCGGCCAATCTCTGGCTGGCCAATAAGGGCTATGATAAGCGCTACGGCGCGCGTCCCTTGGGCCGGACTATTCAGGAATATATCAAAAAGCCGCTGGCTGATGAGATATTATTTGGCAAGCTGAAATCCGGTGGATTGGTCAAGGTCGGTGTGGATCGTAAAAAAGAAAAGCTCACCTTTAAAATCGTCCCGCCCGCAAAGCTCAAAATCGAAGGCCGCAAGGGCGGTAAGGGCCTACCTGCACCTAAGCCGAAACAAGACGCTTAGGGATTAAATCATATGTTCCGCTATGGGCGGAGCCATTAAGGGGGACGTCATGAGCGAAGAGGGTGAAAATCCACCCCCAAAGCCCACCATGTTGGAGCGAGGCAAGCAAGTCGGTGAAATGGCAGAGCGTGCATCAAATGCCGCAGAAGGGGCAAGCGGGGCTTTTAATGCTATAAAATGGGTCGCTATTGCTATCGTGACTCTAACCATAGCTGGCGGAATTTACGGCACATATAAAGTTATTTCAGCCCCTGCTAAAGCGGTCGGAAGCGCGGCGGGTGCGGTATCGGAAAGTGTTAAACGTAGCACGGATAAAATCAAACAGAGCGGCTCGGAAATAATGGGCCGCCTAGAGATTGCTACGCGCAATCAAAGCCGTTTAAATACTTTGGCAGAAAAAGCCTTCAAAGCCTTATCAAATATGGAACCCAGAGAGCCATCAGATTTAAAACAACGCGTGTTCTGGCGCTCAAATTTTCCAGGCCATGAAGGTCGGGTTTGTCAGTTCGGGGTAGATTTTGGCAATGGTGAATTACCTGTCTTGATGGCCATAGATCATGAGGCCTTTGCGACGGCAAAAGCATTAGGCGCAAAGGAAGGACGTGTCATGCGTTTGCTTATCACGGCAGGCGAAGAAGATATTGCTATGCGTATTGACTGGGATGGTGAGCGCAAAAAATGGGTCATGAAATGGCGGGCGACCACACTTAAAAAGCCCGTCAGTGACGCGGTGGCTGAGGACCGTATTTTGGATGTTTTACGCGGGGCTGTTAATTCCTGCGCTTAAAGTCTCTTGAAGAGGGGGCGTGTTAGTGCTTATCTAGGGCATGGCTGAAATCCGACCACTTGCAGGTTTTAAGATTGTAGAGCTGTCCAATATGGTGACGGCGTCTCTCTCATCCATGATGCTTGCGGGGCAGGGCGCAGATGTCGTAAAAGTCGAACCTCTTGGTATTGGGGATAAATTACGCCATTTGGGCAGTCAGAAAAACGGGATTTCAGGAGCATTTAATAATTGTAATCGCGGCAAAAAAGGCCTTGCGATTAATCTCAAAGACCCGCGCGGGCAAGACGCCGTACGTAAGCTAATCCTTGAGGCCGATATTCTCATCCATAATTACCGCCCCGGCGTGATGAGCAAATTAAATCTGGGCTCTAAAGCCTTACGCGCGTTAAAGCCGGAGCTTAATGTGTGTTCCCTGACGGGGTTTGGGCGTGTGGGCCCGTTCAAAAACGCCCCCGCCTTTGATCATGTTATCCAAGCCATGGCGGGCCTAACGGCAGTGCAGGGCAAGGGGGGTGATCTGGCCTATATGCGTATGTTGGTCTGTGATAAAATTACGGCCTATACCGCAGCCCAAGCGGTGACAGCCGCGCTGGTTCACCGTCTGCGGACAGGTGAGGCCAGCATATTGATATTTCCATGTTAGCGGCAAGTCTGGCTTTCATGTGGCCCGATAGTATGATGCACAAAACTTTACTGGCGGATGATGTCGCGCCGCTCGCCCCCATGTCGGCCTATTACCAGACATTTAAAACAAAGGACGGTGTGATTGCCGCCACCCCGTTCGGGGACAGGGAATGGTATGCCATTTTCGAAATTTTAGACCGCCCTGATTTGGCTGCCAATCCGAAGTATAATACCCTATTGGGGCGGGCGCAAAACATCTTGGAACTGATGGACAAATTTGAAAGCATCGAATTTGATATGACGATGGAGGAGACGTTACAAGCCTTGCAGGATGCTGATGTGGCCTGTGCGCCGTGCCTGTCATTAGAGCAACTCACCGATCACGCCCAGATCAAAGCTATTAATGCCATAGAAACGCAAATCCACCCGCATTTGGGCGAGCTGCGTATGGCGGCGGCCCCCGTCATGTTCGGGGCGCAAAAACCCGCCTCGCTCGGCCCGTCGCCTCTGCTTGGTGAGCACACAGACCAAGTGCTTGCAGGTCTGGGTTATGAAACATCCTAACTGGATAAATTTCGCCGTGAGGGTGTGATTTAAGAGAACACTTATAGAGGAGAGGACATATGTTTGTAGGACATTACGGCCCAGCTGTTTGGGACACACAGCGCGGAAAAGGCGTGCCGTTAATTAAGGTCTGGCAGGGCTTTTTGGCGGTTCAGGCCATGGATATTTTATGCGGCATATTGATAATTCTCGGTATTGAGGGCAATGCAACATTGGTCGACGGTGTGACTTTATTTGACATTCCGTGGTCACATTCTCTCGTCACATCTCTTATATTAGCGGTTTGCGTGGGTGCTTTATTTCGGGTTTTAAAGCCCTCGGCGGGCGCGCGCGGCTTTTGGGTGATCGCAGGACTTGTTTTCTCGCACTGGGTTTTAGACCTCATTGTCCACCGCCCCGATTTGGCCCTTTATCCGGGCAGTGATGTCATGATGGGTTTTGGTTTGTGGAACTTGCCTTATATCGCCTTTATTTTAGAGATGGCCTTGCTCGGCGCAGCTCTGGCATTTTGGCAGAAAGTCACCACAGCAAAATCAAAGGCATATAATATTGGCTTATGGGCGGCTTTCCTGTTTATGGGGTTTTTGCAAGTTATTTTTGTATTGCAACCGGGTTTGCAGGTTAAGGCGGGCACATTTGCGCAAAGTCCGGGCCCTGAGGGGCCTATAGCCGGCGTTTTATTCCTGACAGCCTTTGGCACTCTGGCTGGAATTATTGCCTTGATTGAGCGTGGGCGGCCTTCAATTTACCAAACCCAAGCCGAATAGGAAAACAGCCCCAGTTGAGAAACAATGTCTTTATAGCGGGGCTTATAGCGGCATTGTTCGTATACGGAGACGTGAAGGCGCAAGAGGCTGGCGTTAATATAAACCCCGTCCGGAGCGGGGCGTTTACGCAAGAGGTGCTACTGGGTGATATTGTACCCGAACAAAATTTGGCAGGCCTATCCCATATTTACGGGCCAGAGCAGCGCTTGTCTTGGCAAATCTATGTCCCGCAAGACTATTCACCTGACAACCCACCCGGCGTATTTGTGTATATAAGCCCGTCAAAGAAAGGTAGCTTGCCGCGTGGTTGGGGGCGGGTCATGTCAGAGAAGAACTATATCTATATCAGCATGAACGGGGCCGGTAATAAGGTTCCGGCTAATCAACGTATCCTAAACGCCCTTTTGGCGGTGGAATATGTAAGCGCAAATTACCAAACAGATGAGGCGCGCACGCTTATAGCAGGATTTTCAGGCGGGGCGCGTGTAGCGTCTATTATTGTGGAGAGCACGACAGGTATATTTGAAGAGGCGGTGTTTATGGGCGGGGCGATAAAGTCGCAATCCCCGCCAGAGGCCTTGGCACAAAAACTGGGGGCAGGGGCTTACGTCTTTATCACAGGACGACAAGATCAGGCCCGCAATGAGATGAAAGCCACACATGCCCAGTATAAAAAGTCGGGCATTAAGCGGCTTAAATTTATTGATGAGCGCAATATGGGGCACGACTTACCTAAAGCCAAAATTCTCAGGCGCGCTATAGAGTTTTTGTCATTTTGACGGCTTGTCTGTTTTCTTTTCTGGACTTGATGTTTTCTCTTGAGCTGGTTTTTCGGCGCGAGATTTTTTCTGGCGGTAGCTCCGTCCTGTCATAACCGCGTCTTTGCCAAATTTTTGGCGGGCTTTATCTGTGGCGCGCTCGGCCACACCCCGTTTAAAAGCGCTCGGGTCTAACAGATCACCGCTATCGCCTATTGGCTCTGAGAGATCAGAAATACCCACCCCGATCAGGCGAAAGTGCCGGCCATTTGCTTCTTTTTCCAATAAGGGTTCACACGCCTTGAAAATAACATCGGCAAGCTGGACGGGCTGGGGCAGGGTGCGTCTGCGGGTCACGGTCTCGAAATAATTGGTTTTGAGTTTTAATGTCACGACGCGGCCTGCCAGATTTTTAGCCTTAGAGCGGTCAGCCGTTTTTACGCAAATCATCCAGAGCCTGTCTTTAAGCGTTTCAAGATCGGAAATATCTTCATTAAATGTGGTTTCTGCCGATACGCTTTTGCGCTCGCTACCTGGATTAACAGCGCGGCTATCTTCGGCTCTGGCCAGACGGGCCAGATGTAAGCCTATATCGCCAAATAATTTGGCCATCTCCTTATCAGAGCGCTTGCGCACATCCGCGATGGTCTGAATACCGACCTTGTTGAGATTGCGACTAAAAGCCGGGCCGACACCATATATAAAACCCACAGGCTTAGGTGCGAGAAAATCTAGGGCTTCTTCCCGCCCGATCACGGCAAAGCCTTGGGGCTTGTCCAGATCAGAGGCAGTTTTTGCGAGAAACTTATTATAGCTTAGCCCGATAGAAACCGTCACACCGATCTGCGCGAGTATGTCGTTTTGCAGATCAATCAATTGTTGGGCCGGTGTTTTGCCCGTAAGACGCTGCGTGCCAGATAAATCTAGAAAGGCTTCATCTATGGAAAGAGGTTCAACTAGCGGGGTGAGGGCTTTCATCATGTCGCGTATGCGTCCCCCTTCATAGGCATATTTATTCATGTCACCGCGTACAACGACCGCTTGCGGGCAGGCTTTCAAGGCTTTGAACATAGGCATGGCAGAGCGCACACCGTAAATACGTGCATGATAACAGGCGGCAGATACCACGCCGCGCGTGCCCCCGCCGACAATTACGGGCTTATCGGCCAGATCAGGATTATCTCTTTTTTCTACTGAGCAATAAAAGGCATCGCAATCCACATGGGCAATGCCGAGTGTCGCCAGTTCGCTATGGGCAATATATTGGCGCCCCCCGCAACTCTGGCAAGGCTCAGGGCCATGCCCTTCTGCGCTGCAGGCCCGACAATAGCTCGTTAAGGGCGATATGCCCTTTTTGGCCGCGCTTTTAGGCGTCTTATCGTGTGTGTCTTCAGCCTGCTTCACCCGGTTATATCTTTTTTTTGTTCCTGCTATGTTCCAAATGATAGCCCATGGAACATGGTTAATCTACTCCTAACGGTGCAGATACGGTTGATTAAGGATATTCGTGTTATGATACAGCCATAATAAAGAGTGGCGCAGTCAACGAACTGCATAAAGGTGAAATGGGAATATGTTACAAATCATGCCAAAAAAAGTCCTGATAGTCGAAGATAATGAGTTGAACATGCGATTGTTCTCCGATCTTCTTGAGGCACATGGATATGAGACTTTTCAGACCCGTGAAGGCCTAAAAGCCATTGAAATGGCGCGTAAACATAAGCCTGACCTCATCATTATGGATATCCAACTTCCCGAGGTTTCCGGCCTTGAGGTGACGAAATGGATCAAGGATGATGCCACATTAGCCAAAATTCCTGTGGTCGCCGTGACGGCATTTGCCATGAAGGGCGACGAAAAGCGTATTCGCGACGGTGGATGTGAGGCCTATATTGCCAAGCCCATCACAGTGTCCTCCTTTCTCTCAACGGTTAGAAAATTCGTCGAGGTTGATTAAAGATGAGCGCACGTATCCTAGTTGTTGATGATCTTGCGCCTAATCGAAATCTGTTAGAGGTCAAATTATCTGCTGAATATTATGACGTCTTATCGGCCGCTAGCGGGGAAGAAGCGCTAAAAATTACGAAAACCGAAAAGCTCGACCTTATCCTTATGGATGCCATGATGCCGGGCTTGAATGGGTTTGAGACGTGTAAATTACTCAAATCTGATCCGAATACATGGCATATACCTGTTGTCATGGTCACGGCGCTCGAGGAAATCAAAGACCGTATTCGCGGACTTGAGGCGGGGGCAGATGATTTTGCGACCAAGCCTATTGACGATTTTAACCTCATGGCGCGAGTCAGATCGCTCCTGCGCTTAAAAATGGTCACAGACCAGCTCTTGATCCATTCCCAACAATCCGTGTCTGAAGCGCGTCCTCTATTTGATAATATTAAGTGCGAAAATGCCAATATCATATTGGTTGAAGATGAAGAAACGCGCGCGCGTAAAATTATGGGGCCGTTAGAAAAGTGTCATAGGGTCACGACCGAAGCGAACCCCGCTAAAGTCCTTAAAAATCTCGCGAGCAGTGCAGATTTGATAATTGTCAGCCTTGTGTCCAAAAATTTTGACGGGTTGAAACTATGTGCGGCCTTACGCTCGCGTGAAAAAACCCGCGATATTCCCTTGCTCGTGATTGGTGATCAGGAAGATGAAACCCGTTTGGTGCAGGCCTATGATCTGGGTGTCAATGATACTCTGATGCGCCCGATCGAAGTTCAGGAATTATTAGCCCGAACGTCAACACAGATACGCCGTAAATTTTACGCTGATAATCTGCGTGAAAACTTCAACCAGAATTTGGAAATGGTTGTGACAGACCCGCTCACAGGTTTGGGCAATCGGCGCTATTTTGACCGCTCTATCGAGCCTATGTTCAAGGCCTTGGAAGAGCACAATGAGCCTTTTTCCATTATGGTGTTTGATATTGATCACTTTAAAAGGGTCAATGATATTTTAGGCCATGATATGGGCGATCAGATCTTGCGCGAAGTGGCGGCAAGATTGGCGACCAATATGCGCGCCCAAGATGTTGTGAGCCGTTATGGCGGTGAAGAATTTATGGTCGCCATGCCAGGCACCAAGCAGAAAGAAGCCTTAAAGGCGGCTGACCGTATGCGGGCTTTGATTGGCGGCACGCCGATTTATCTGTACGGACAGGCCTTGCATATCACGACAAGTGTCGGTGTCGCTGAAATCCTAGAGGATGAGAAATTGCGAGATGTCTTTAAACGCGCTGATGCGGCACTTTATAAAGCCAAGCTGGAAGGTCGTAATAAGGCCTTAATGGCAAGTCCCAAAAAAGCGGCATAAAAAAAAGCCGCATAAGCGGCTTGGTTTTCAGGGTCGATCTTAAAAATCTATCCGTTATTTTATCTTACCTTCTTTGAACTCCACATGCTTGCGGGCAACCGGGTCATATTTACGCTTGACCATTTTTTCGGTCATTGTACGGGCGTTCTTTTTCGTGACGTAGAAATATCCTGTCCCTGCTGTAGAGTTAAGACGGATTTTAATAGTTGTTGGCTTGGCCATATCGCTACGCCTTTCAAAGTCAAAATTTAAGCGCCGAACATAGCCATAACCTTGTTGATGTCAATAGCGATATTTACCCAAAAGGCGGCAAAGACAGGCTTTTGCAAAGTCTGGCAGAATTAATCCTGACTAGAGATATTTTTAATGCAAAGAAAAAAGGGCTTGAGTTTGTCGGGATTTGGGTAAAGATATTCCAAAATATAACCTCTCGCCTTGAGGGCTGATATAGGGAAAACAGATATGAAAACACGCGCAGCTGTAGCTTTTGAAGCCAAGAAACCCTTGGAAATTGTCGAGCTTGACCTTGAAGGTCCAAAAGAGGGAGAGGTTCTGGTCGAGATTATGGCCACGGGTATTTGCCACACAGATGCCTACACATTGGACGGTTTTGACAGTGAGGGCTTGTTTCCCAGTATTTTAGGTCATGAGGGTGCAGGCATTGTGCGCGAAGTGGGCAAAGGTGTGAGCAGCGTGGCGGCGGGTGATCATGTTATCCCTCTTTACACGCCGGAATGTCGCCAGTGTAAATCCTGCCTGTCTGGCAAGACCAATTTATGTACGGCCATTCGCGCCACGCAGGGTAAGGGTTTAATGCCGGACGGGACCTCTCGCTTTAGCTATAAGGGCAAAACGATCTATCATTATATGGGATGTTCAACATTTTCTAATTTCACAGTTCTGCCCGAAATTGCGGTGGCTAAAATTCGCGAAGACGCGCCATTTGATAAATCTTGCTATATTGGCTGCGGTGTCACGACCGGTATCGGGGCGGTGACAAATACGGCCAAAGTGCAGGCGGGCGATAATGTGATTGTCTTTGGTCTGGGCGGTATCGGGCTTAATGTGCTTCAAGCCGCGCAAATGGTCGGGGCCGGTAAAATCATCGGTGTTGATATTAATAGCGATAAAAAATCATGGGGCGAAAAGTTTGGCATGACAGATTTTGTCAACCCCAATGAAATTGACGGCGACATTGTAGAGCACTTGGTTAGCCTCACAGATGGGGGGGCGGATTTCACATTTGACTGTACGGGCAATACAATCGTTATGCGCCAAGCCTTAGAAGCCTGTCATCGTGGCTGGGGTGTCTCTGTGGTTATCGGGGT
>CAZNCJ010000040.1:0-21149 GCA_964571595.1 uncultured Caulobacterales bacterium
AATGGTGCGGGTGAGAAGACTCGAACTTCCACACCTTGCGATACCAGAACCTAAATCTGGCGCGTCTACCAATTCCGCCACACCCGCACGCGCTCTATATATAGCAAAAATATTTTTTTCCCACACTTTTTTAGGGCTTAGGAGAAGTTTTTTAAACCCAGTATTTATAACCAAAAATCGCGGCTGTTTTAGCACACTAATTTAGACAATATCAGATCAAGGGGTTTTCAAAAACACATACCACGCCCCGCTGCCGCCGTGGCGTATATGGGCTTGGGCATAGGTGGCTATAAAAGGTCTGATCTGCGGGGCGTTAATCCAATCCGGGAAATTACGCCGCAAGACCCCGTCCAGTCTCGGGCCTTTACCTGTAATAACAAGCACACATTTCACATGCCTGTTTGAGGCCCGGATTATACCTGCCATTAAAGCATCCCGCGCTTGTATTTGCGTCATATCGTGAAGATCGATTTTTACCTCTATTTTTACACGCCCCCGCCGAACCTGTTTATCGCGGTTTATCTCTAGCGGGCTGCGGACAAGCTTGCTTTGCGTGGCAGGACTTGGCGGAACGAGCAACATGGCGGCAAATTCGTCTCGGCCTGAACTTGAAAGATTTCGCTTAACAGCTCTTGCACTGCCCTGTCTGCGCGGCGTCACAGTACGGGCAACCTTATGCCAGCGCTGTGTTTCGGAGTGGCTTAATTTACGAGGGCTCATATCTGGCTCTTGATCGCCTAACTGATCGGGGCCTGACGGGCCACTAATTTGCGCGGCAATAATATGGACCAATCCGCTTTATGTTTCATGACACCTGCCAGATCACCGGCCTGCGTACCTGACCCAAAATAAAGATCACCGCGCAGGGGCCCGCGAATAGCTTTGCCCGTATCCTGAGCAATTACAAGCTGCCCTGACGAACTGCCTTTATAATCGCCTTTGCGCTTGGGCAGGTTCACGACAAGGTAATAAGGCACGCCGTAAGGGTGATAACGCGGATCAACCGCCACAGAGCCAAAAGCCGTTAACGGCACACGCATGGCCCCTAAAGGCCCCTCACCTTCTGATATGGCTTGCTCGACAAAGAAAATATAACGCGGGTTTTCATTCATAAGGGCGCGGGCTTTAACGGGGCCAGCCTGCACCATCCAGTTTTCAATATCCTGTTTTGAAGATTTGTCTTTGACCAGCTCTCCGCGCGCTATCAGGACAGAACCGATTGAGCGGTAAGGTTTTCCATTATTACCATTATAGGCGGCTCTGATCTTGCGGCCATTTTCAAACCGTATATGACCCGAGCCTTGTATTTGCATGAAAAACACATCGAGCGGACGACCATAAGCAATGACGCGCGACGATGTCGGGCCTATATCTTTGCGCGGCAAATTTTGCACGCTCTTGTTAGAGGGTTTTGCCAATATGGGTTCAAAAAATTCCCCGTCTGGAATAGTCCGAACCTCTATCTCTGGCTGGTAATAACCCGTGATAAGGCCCTCATGTCCTGAATTGCTTTCTGATGATGAACTTTGCGCACGCGCTTGGGCCGGAGCAAACTGATTTTCAAAAAACTGACGCGCGCCAAATTGCGTGTCCGGTATAATTTCAGCCAAGCTGCAAGCATCTTGCCAATCTTCAAACCGGCCATAATCCGGCAAATGCGGATTTAAAAAATCTTGAGGATTGGCCGTTTCCCATGTTTTGCAAGACCGACGAAAAGCCAGCAGAGCGGGCAAGTGATCGCCCTCGCTCCAATGGCCAAGCTCCCCGAGCGGACTCTGATAAACCGGTATATCAATTTTCGGGGCAGGTTCGGCGGCAGGCGGCGGGGCGGCAGCTGGCGGCGGCGTTCTAACCTCTGCAACAGGTTCAGGGGCTATATCGGGCTGGGCAATAATAATACCGCCGTCAGCGCTTTGAGGTACGGCCCCGTCAGGCGCTGTGACTATGGGCGTTGGCGGGGTTTGCTTTTTCGAAACACCCGAAGTGGTCGAGCAGGCTCCTAACCATAAAGCCGTTATTACAACCAGAATTGATTTATAAAATCTCATATCCCGCAAAGCTGATATCATCTTAATCTATGAGGGTTTAGTATCAGGCGTGGGGTCAGCTTCAAGCACGTCCCCATTGGAAGCAGCCACATCACATAAACGCCAATTCGGATCTGAAGCGCCTATTTTGCGCTCAAATGTCCAAACTTCAGATACTTTAGAAAGTATATCCAAATCACCTTGCACGGTTTTACCCTCTGCATCGACAAGCGCAGATGTTAATTCCGCCTCAAATTTCACAGACAGCTTGGCCGTTTTCCCTGTTTTATCCGCCGCGATAACTTCGGCGCTGATCAAACGTCCCAGATCGGTGACTTGTGTGAGGTTTTTGACCTCGCGTTCTGAAATAGCCTCATCATATACATTATAGACATCCTTGGTCAGCAAGCTCGATAGCTCATCACGGTCCCCATCCGCAAAAGCTTCAAGGATCATGGAATAGGCCCCTTTGGCCCCGTCTATAAATTGACGCTCATTAAAGGAAGGATCAGCCTTGGCGATGGCACCAAGGCCTGCAATCCCCCGGTCATTAAAAACAGGTTGCGGGTTGGGTGTGTCGGTTTTGGGTTTGTCTTGAAACATCTTCAGGGGATCAACCCCGGATTCGGGTCCCTGGCCAACAGATTTGCCCAAAACAGAATAAAGCACCACGCAGACGATTGTTGCGAGTGCTGCGTAAAGGATAACTTCGTACATAAAGCCACTTTCTTTTTATGGGGTGTCGCTAACGCCTTTAGGCGTCGGTACACATAGCTTATCTCTTATTTATAAAATAAGGATTACGCTTTGTCTCTTAAATTGCCCATACAGAATAAGCAATGTTCCGTTGCTCATCCTTTTTGACTATGTTAGCCAGCACATTCATCAAAATTGAGAATATAGGAGAGGCCCGTGGCCAAAAAACCTAAAAAAGACGCAAAGCTCAAAAAGGCGACTAAAAAAGCCAAAGACGCCCCACAAGCAGACATCGCGGCAGAAGCAAATCCAAATAATGGCGCCCCAAATGGTGAGGCCGCTCAACAAGGCCCGATGTTGCGCATTTTAGCGCAATACACAAAGGATCAGAGCTTTGAGAACCCCAACGCCCCGGATAGCCTGCGCAGCGGTCTCGACTCGCCGGGTATAAATATCGCTATCGAGATCGGCAGACAAATGTTTGACGACAATAATGTCGAAGTGTCGCTTATATTACGCGCGGATGCTCGCCGCGGCGATCAGGTCGCTTTTATCGCGGAGCTGGAATATGCAGGTCTATTTGCCTTTTCAAATGTAAATGCCGAAGAATTACAGCCTTTGACCATGATAGAATGTCCGCGACTTCTCTTCCCATTTGCCCGACAGATTATCGCGGAAATGACACAAAATGGCGGCTACCCGCCAATTATGTTAGAGCCGCCCGATTTTGCGGCCATGTTCAGAGATGAAATGATGCGCCGTATGGCAGAACAAGAGCAAAATGCTTAAGGTTTAATCTGACAATTTGGTTTAAGAAAACAACCCCGCTTTTGCGGGGTTTTATGTATGCATATTTATGACGTGCCCGTTTTACGCCAGATACGGTTCCACAACATATTTTCGCCTAAATCAGCGATAAATTCTGAGTGCCTTGCGCGTTCCTCATCCGTTAACAGTGAGGCCAGAGGCGTGGGTCTAAGCTGTGTAGTATTTCTTTCCACCTTTGCTGTCGGGTTCGCGGAGCTCTCTTCGACCAAGCCCAGAGATCGCGCCCTGCCACCATTTAGCTCGAGATAGACCGAGGCCAATAATATACTATCAATAATCGCCCCGTGCTTATCGCGCGCAGAAAGTGAGACATCAAAGCGCTTACACAGCGCGTCTAGAGAGGCTGGCGAGCCCGGAAATTTGGCGCGCGCAATTTTTAAAGTATCCGTAAAGCGCGCCGTCGGTATCGGGTCATAACCTGCGCGCTCTAGCTCTGCATTTATAAAACCGCGGTCAAAATCTGCATTATGGGCGATAAGCTGGCTATCCCCGACAAAGTCCAGAAATGCTTGGGCGTGAGCTTCAAACTTTGGTTTATCCGCGAGGAACTCACTGGTTAGGCCCGTCAGCTCAACGACTTTTTGTGGCACTATAGTCGGGGCCGGATTACAATAGGCGTGAAACTCCCGCCCTGTCGGGAGATAGTCTATAATTTCGATACATCCGATTTCGGTGATGCGGTCATCACCCCGTGCATCAAATCCCGTTGTTTCCGTATCGAAAACGATTTCGCGCAGTCCGCTCATAACCCCTTGACCCCACCCTAACGGCTTAACTCTATAATGATAGATTGGACTTGTTCGCGCGCATAATCCAGCCCCTTATCGGTAAATATGAGGAAATCTGCTTTATTACGCTTTTCATAATCCGGCATTTGCCGCGAGAGCAATGTTTCAAACAATTCCGCCATCATGCCGGGGCGCGCCATAACCCGTTTGCGCTGAATATGGGCCGGCGCGGTCACTACCGCCACCTTATCAACATAAGCCTCACCGCCTGTTTCGAACAATAAAGGTACATCAAAGACAACGATTTTGGCTTTATGGTCTTGGGCGGCTTGCAAAAAGGCGTTGCGTGCCCCCGCGACCATGGGATGAATAAAACTCTCAAGCACAGAAAGGTTTACAGGGTCTGCACGCATATGCACGCCCAAAGCCTTTCGGTCTACCCGTCCGTCTTTGACCGCATCCGGAAAAGCGGCCTTTATCAAAGGCACGGCCGCCCCGTCTTTATCATAGAGGTCGTGAACCGCTTTATCCGCATCAAAAACCGGACAGCCAAAATCTTTAAACATTTTAGCCGTTGTCGTCTTGCCCATGCCAATCGAGCCGGTCAGTCCAATTTTTATCATGACAATGCCTCTAGCCATAAAACAGGCTTAGAACTTAGTCCACACGCGGGAAAGTTTCCATTAAAATTGACAGATGAGATCTAGGCTCAACAAATAGTGTTAATCCTAAACTCGCGTCGCGAGCATCTTTGTTAATAACGGTCTGGGATCAAGACCGGCGGGCGGCTCGACGCCGTAAAAAAGTTTAAAGGATGGGCGCGCTTGTTCTACCAACATATCCAGCCCGCCCAATATTTCTAAACCTCTATATTTCGCCTTACTTAACAGAGGTGTGACTTGCGGAGTGTAAATCAGATCATAAACCAAAGCGCCCGGCGTGGCATACCCCAGACTTATATCCAGAGGCGGCTTTCCTTTCATCCCGCCAGACGTGGCGTTAATAATCAATTTCGCCCCGGATAAGGCCGTTAAGCGGTCCGCCCATTTTACCGGATAGAGACTAGGCACGTTAATTTGCTGGCAGATTTCTTCCACCTTGATGTCTGTGCGCCCGCACAGCCTGATCTCGGGAATACCCATAGCTAATAACGCCCCGATGACGGCGCGCGAGGCCCCACCCGTTCCAATTAAAAATGTCGGCGAGTTTAATAATTGACGGGCATTGACCTTTTGGAGCAAGGGCGCTGCAAAGCCCTGCATATCCGTATTATGGGCAATCAGCTTTCCTTCTCTCTTATAAAGGCAATTCGCAACGCCGAGTTTTTGTGCATCGGGTGTTCGGCTATCTGCGGCCTCAAAAGCCAGACGTTTAAGGGGCTGGGTCACGTTCACCCCTGATATGGATGTATGTTTTAAGGTTTTAAACGCGTGAAGGGCGTCATCGGGCCTGACGGCAAAATGCACATAGGCCCCTTTAAGACCAATTTCTTTTAACCAGAAATTATGCAAAAGCGGAGAAAGCGAATGGTGGATTGGCCAGCCGCAAACACCCGCCAAAACTGTCGCTTGGCCCGCACTCGGGTTAGGTTTATCACCCGACTTATCTGCAGAAATACTGGATTTCATTAATCTCTTATTGCTCCTCTTTGGCGCAGATAATCAAGTACAGCCAACAAAGATAGCCCCAAAATCGAGAAAAAATCGCCCTCAACCTTGGAAAAAAGCTGCGCACCGCGACCCTCAAAGCGGTAAGCCCCTACGCTTTTTAAAACAATTTCACCCTCAGATGCCATATAATCATCCAAAAAGCTTTCAGAAAATTCGCGCACACTTAATGTTGTTTTTGACATATGCCGCCAAACAGGATTGCCATTTTCTGAGATCACAACCGCGCCCATTAAATTATGCGTTTTCCCGCGCATATCCCAAAGCCTTTCGCGCGCCTCATTCATGGTGGCCGGTTTATCATATAAAACATTGTCCATAACCATAATCTGATCTGCCCCAATCACCAGACCTGGGTGCTGGCGGCTCACCCTGATAGATTTGGCTTCCGCCAAAGCGTCAGCAATATCTCTGAGCGGTGTTTTCTGTGCCAGCAGGCTTTGTTTTATTGCCGCCTCATCAACAGGGCGCGTTATAACCTCAAACTCAAGGCCTGCTTCTCGCATAATCTGGGCGCGAATAGCAGAGCCGGAAGCAAGTATAATGGGGATGTTTGAGGTTTCTGACACAATAGGCTTTCAATAAAGGCAAGGCTTGAGGGTTTCAATTAATATTGCCCTTTATGCGCCTGATAAAGGTTTATTATTTTCGCAGCTGTTTCTTCAATAGATCTGCGGGTAACATCCACAAAAGGATATCCCTTTTTAACAAACATGCGCTTGGCCTTATTGACCTCATCCCGGACGCTTTTTTGATCAATATAATCCGTTTGGCGGTTTTCGTTTAAACCTAACATTCTTTGTTCGCGAATTTGAACAATCCGCGCTGGATTAGCCACAAGGCCAACAATAAAAGGCTTGGTAAAACTATCCAAGACCGCTGGCACTTCAGTCCCGGGCACAAGGGGGATATTGCCCGCTTTATATCCACGATTTGCCAAATATATACATGTCGGGGTTTTTGAAGTTCGACTAATCCCCAACAGGATTATGTCCGCATCTTTAAGTCCCATCACAGATTGTCCGTCATCATGTGTCATGGCGTAATCTAAGGCTTCAATACGATTATAATAATCCGCATCCAGATTTCGTTGTGCCCCGACTTCACTGGCTATCGGGGCCCCCAGATAACGACCCAATGTTGCCAAGGTGGTATCTAAAACTGAAACATTGGGCATGTTAAGCTCGGCACATTTTTCTTCTAAACGGCGACGATGTTCCGTATTTAGAAGTGTGTAAAGCACAATGCCGGGACGGGATTCAATATCTTCTAAAACACTATCAAGTTGTTCGTTTGAACGAATAAGGGAGTGTAAATGTTCTAGGGCCGTCGCGTCTTTGAATTGCGCCGTTGAAGCTTTCATCATCGCCACAAGAGTTTCACCCGTTGAATCAGAGACGAGATGGACATGAAAATATATAGAAATATTACTTTTCCGCGTTTCCATATCCTGACTTTCAATATTTTAAATTTGAACTTATGCGTCTTATATCCACAATTGTTTTAATTTTTATTTTTATTTTGTATGAAACCGAACTTATTAAAGTTTTTTCTACTTTTTGTACCTGTGCATATTAATTTTTTCATATTCACAAGAACATATTGTATAAGTTTCATACACAGAGTTTTCTATTTTTTATACTTACATAAGATATTGATTTTCTCTGCTTTTTAATTTTATCCACAATCTTTGTAATTTAGGGATAAAACTATTCACAAAGGAATTTTTGCTGATATTAAGATTATATTCAGAAGTTTTTTAAGCTTTGTTTTTAATCCACAAACTCACAAGCCTTACTACTCTTACATCTTTATATATATAAATTTGATTTTTAGAGTTTCTAATAAAACGGTGTAAAATTGAAACCCTCACTTTTAAATGTCTTAGCAGGTAACCCCCTTAAAACTCCTCCTATTTGGATGATGCGTCAAGCAGGTCGTCACCTTCCAGAATATTTAGAAATACGGGCCAGTGCGAAAGATTTTATAGATTTTTGTTTCTCTCCGAAAAAAGCCGCGGAAGTTACACTACAACCTATCCGCCGTTATGATATGGATGCTGCGATTTTATTTGCCGATATTTTACTTATTCCTATCGGACTAGGCCGAGAGGTTAAATTCATCCCGGGAACCGGACCTGTATTAGAGCCAATTAAAAAAGAAGATATTTCAAATCTTAAACTTCAAGGTGCTGCTCAGCGAATATCTTCTGTTTATGAAACGGTTGAGCGCGTTCGATCAGAACTTGCAAAAGATAAAGCGCTTATTGGATTTTGCGGTGGTCCGTGGACTGTGGCAACATATATGATTGAAGGCAAAGGGACGCCAAAAAAAGAAATGGCGAAACGTTTTGCTTATGAAAATCCTGCCGCCATGGATGATTTATTACATATACTTGCTGAGGCCAGTGCAGATTATCTTATTGAACAGGCAAAGGCTGGGGCAGATGTTCTAAAGATATTTGAAAGTTGGGCTGAAGGTTTATCCCCTCAACAATTTGAAAGACTTGTGATAAAGCCAAGCCGCCAGATTATCCAAAAAATAAGAGCGGCCGGAATTAACATACCGATTATTGGATTTCCGCGCGCAGCCGGGAGCCACATCATTCCTTATGTAAAAGCTGTAAATGTTCAAGCGCTTGCGCTCGGGACAGATACATCTATTTCCTGGGCACGAGAAATTGTCGGCCCTAAATTATGTTTACAAGGTAATTTAGATCCTCTGGCTTTACGGATAGGGGGGGGTGTTTTACGAGATGCTGTCCAATATGTTTTAGATGAAATAGACGGGCCGCATATTTTTAATCTGGGCCACGGGGTCACGCCGGATGTGAAAATAGAAAATGTCCAGGCCGTTATTTCGCATATACGCACAGGGGAAGGACAATATGTTTGATCTTTATCTCTGGATTAAAGCGCTTCACATTATTGCAGTTATTTTTTGGATGGCGGGATTATTAATGTTGCCGCGGTTTTTAGCTTACCAAAGAGGGGCAGAGCCTGGAGGCGAGCTGGAAGAAAAAATGAAAGTGGCCGCTGAGAAATTACATAAGATTATTTTAACACCGGCCATGCTTGCCAGCGTTATTTTTGGGGCTGTTCTCATTGGATATAGATGGTCGGAAATTACAAGCTCGGTTTGGTTACCATTAAAACTGATCCTAGTTTTTGGGTTGATTTATTATCACGCCTTTTTATCAGGCGAACGTAAGAAATTTGCGAGATCAGAACGCCCCAGAACTGAAAAATTTTACAGAATGGTAAATGAAGTACCTGCAATAGCAGTTATATTTATTGTTATTTTGGCCATAGTTGAGCCTTTTTAAAAGGCTTGACGCATTATTTTAACTTCGCTAAAGGCGAAGGAAGTCAGCTATTCTTGCTGCATGCCATTATCCCCCCAATTCATTTTTACTTAATGGCTTTACTAATTCTCGGAATGAAGCATGTCTGAAACTATTACCTCATTAGATAATCTTGAATCTATAAGTCTGGATGATTTAAAACAAAAAAAGCCAGCAGAGCTTATTAAATTTGCCGAACTTGTCGGCATTGAAAATGCTGGCAGTTTACGCAACCAGGAAATTTTCTTTTCCGTTTTAAAAGATCTTGCGGAACGTAATATTGAAATTAATGGCGGCGGTGTTTTGGAAGTTCTCCAAGATGGTTTTGGGTTTTTGCGCGCCCCTGAAGCGAATTACCTTCCGGGGCCAGACGATATTTATGTCAGTCCAAACCAGATCCGTAAATTTGGATTAAGAACGGGTGATACAGTTTCAGGACAAATTCGTAGTCCACGGGATAATGAACGTTATTTTGCGCTTACTAAAGTGGCCTCTCTTAACTTTTCAACGCCAGAACAGGCCCGCAACAAGGCCCATTTTGATAATCTAACGCCGCTATATCCGGACCAAAGATTACAAATGGAAATAGAAGACCCAACGAGGAAAGATATTTCCGGACGGATTATTGATATTGTTTCACCGATTGGTAAAGGCCAGCGGGCTTTGATTGTGGCCCCGCCGCGAACAGGTAAAACAGTTTTGCTACAAAATATTGCTCATTCAATTGAGGCGAACCATCCTGAATGTTATGTACTTGTTTTGCTAATTGATGAACGACCTGAAGAAGTCACCGATATGCAAAGATCGGTTAAAGGTGAGGTTGTCAGTTCGACCTTTGATGAGCCTGCTACGCGTCATGTACAGGTCGCGGAAATGGTTATTCAAAAAGCTAAACGTTTAACAGAGCACGGCAAAGATGTTGTAATCTTGCTTGATTCTATTACGCGTTTGGGACGGGCTTATAATACGGTTGTCCCAAGTTCTGGTAAGGTTTTAACGGGCGGCGTGGATGCTAACGCTTTGCAAAGACCGAAGAGATTTTTTGGTGCAGCGCGAAATATAGAAGAAGGCGGTTCTTTAACGATTATTGCAACAGCCTTGATTGAAACAGGCTCGCGTATGGACGAGGTTATTTTTGAAGAATTTAAAGGTACGGGTAATAGTGAGATAGTTCTAGACCGGAAGGTCGCAGATAAACGTGTCTTCCCGGCAATTGATGTCACGAAGTCAGGGACACGAAAAGAAGAATTGTTAATCGGCCCGGTTGAGCTTCAAAAAACCTATGTTCTACGCCGAATTTTAAATCCAATGGGAACAATGGACGCGATCGAATTTTTATTATCTAAGCTCAAAGATACAAAACAGAACTCAGAATTTTTCGATAGTATGAATACTTAAAACGAAAGACCTAATTGGGAAATTATCTGATTAGGCATTTGTTTCTTTCTTCGTCGTTAATTTCGCATATACCCATCCGCCAATTCCACCTGCGAGGGCTTGCAAGATATGACCAAAGCTTTCTCTCGCGCCGCCAATAATTGGTACGCCGAAGAAAACGCTCTGCATTAAATTCAACATGACGAGAATAGCGACAATTCCAGCGCTAGTGAAAATTAGTCGTCTGGATAAATTTATTCGTTTGGAAACGATCTCCGCAACAAGGAATGCAATTATAAAAGCCAGTAAAATAAACAAACCATATAATCCGGCAAAATGATAAAGGTCATAACCCGTCATGGAGAGCCGATCAGAAAAGGATGTTTTAAGGCCTAACCCCGCCAGTTTTGCAATAACCATCTGACTTGATAAAATCGAGGCGATAAGGGTTGTCACAGATACCGCAAGCAATGTGGCTATGCGGTTCCATATAAAGGGTTTCTTCAAAAATTGTGTCATAGGGCCCCTATTGCACCTTTTAAAAAAGTCTCTAACATTCTCCTAAACGTCAGTGTGAAGATGTCAATCTAGGTAAAAAGGACGTGCTATGAAGTTTTATCGTCAATTGGGTGTAATTTTCTTAGGGCTGGGTTTAACGAACTGCCTTGAACCTCAGGCGGCCCCAAAACTGGATAGACCAGTTCAGAACTTTACAATTTCGACCTTGGCCTCCAATCTTGATACACCTTGGAGCGTCACCCCCCTGCCCCGGATATTGGATGATAATGTAGTTAATACACCTGCCCAATATCTTATTACTGAGCGGGATGGTCAGTTAAAGCTGTTAGGTGGAGATGGTGAAATAACGATATTAACGGGTTTGCCAGATGATATATTTGCCAGACAACAAGGGGGCTTATTTGAAGTCGTTTTAGCCCCTGATTTTACCCAAAGCCGAAAAATATTCATTTCTTATGCACGCGGGACAAGACGTGCAAATGGCACTGTTATTATTTCGGCTAAATTAGGCGATACATCTATAACTGATCTACAGGACGTATTTGTCGCGAATCCGTTTAAGAATACAGGATCGCATTTTGGCGGGCGCATGGTCATATTGCCAGATGATAGCCTCGTCCTGACATTAGGAGACGGCTTTACCTATCGCGAGGCGGTGCAAGACAAAGAAAGTCATTTGGGAAAGATCATCCGTATTTATCTTGATGGTTCCACCCCGAAAGATAACCCCTTTGTGGGTGATGCGGATTTAGATTTAGCGATTGCAGGCCCCGTTTATTCTTATGGGCACCGTAATGTGCAAGGTTTATCCTATGACAAGACTACAAATATATTATGGTCACATGAGCATGGCCCGCGCGGCGGAGACGAGCTTAACCTGATAAAGCCAGGGCAGAATTATGGCTGGCCCTTAGCGACAACGGGTGTGGATTATAACGGTGCGCGTATCAGTCCTTTTAAATCACTGGAGGGCACCGAGGCCTTTGTGAAAGATTGGGTGCCGTCTATCGCCCCGTCGGGCTTGGTTGTTTATAATGGGGATCTCTTTAAAGACTGGCAGGGTGATATTTTCGTTGGCGGGCTGGCCTCTCGTGATGTTAGACATCTTGAGATGGACGGGACACGCTTTGTCAATGAAACCAGCTTACTTTCAGAGCTTGACGGTCGTGTGCGTGATGTCAAACAAGACCTAGACGGTGCTTTATTGGTTGTCATTGAGGATTCAAACAATGGTCAGCTTTTACGTCTTACCCCCACAAAACCTGCGGCTATAAGCGTTCCAAACAAATAAAAACCTATATTTTACCGACCGCCCGTCAATTGGCCAAACTTCACAGTAACAATTAATTCGCGGTTTGATATGTCCGCGCGGGAATGTCAGGCGATAATAATAAAGTACTGGATTACGGGGCCGCTAAATTATTGGATGTTTGGGGTGTCATACACAGAACAAATTCACGGCGAGCTTGGCGGCTTAACCCCATAATTGGCTTGAGTTGAAAGGCATAATCATCCACCAATATCGTCGCTTCTTTTGCGGCTTGTGTTACATTTGTCGTTGGGGCCTTTCTTAATACGGCTATGTTTTTATTCTGAAACATATTTGAGAGGCTGTCAGGTAACTCTCTCTTTGAAATCCAGGCCCCGATTTTCTCTGATTTAATCCCCGCCTCCAACAGCTCTTTCAGGTCGCGTGATTTTATTATCGGAACCGAGATAAACATGTCTGGGGCAAGCCGGTTTAATTTTGTGGTTTGCGATTTTGAATAGGCGATCAAGATCACATGGTTTTGCATGTCGTGTTTTTTTATCAGGCGGATGACGTGTTGATATGAAGCGCTGGTTTTAAAATCTATTTCCAAATATATTTTCTGATCTGCCAGTTTTAATATATCTTCAAAACGCGGTATGGTATCAGAGGTTACCCTGCCCGATGGGTCCCGCAATAAGATCGTCTCGGCTTCTTGCCATGTTTTTGAAACGACCGCCCCTTTTCCCACTGTTGTGCGCTCCAATACGCCATCATGCATGAGGATATGGGTTTTGTCTTTAAGGCGGGCCACATCAATTTCTGCAAAATAAAACCCTCGCTTTATGAGGGCCTCCAGACCAGTACTAGAGTTCTCGGCAAATCGACTATCTTTTGATGTAGCGCGGTGGGAGGCAATGAAGGCGGCACTTTCAGGCAGGCAGTTCAAAGCTATATCTATTGGCGGCAAGGGTTCAGTTCTCGGTGATGAGGTTTCCAACAATCCGCAGGCTGTGAGTATAGCCGTCGCTATTATAAGCGTGATTTTTAATTTGTGGCGGCGTTTCATAGTTTCTCTTTGTTTTAAAAAGCTGTAGGGGTCATAGCTATCAATGCGCGCGTCATAAAGAGGCAATAACAGATTTTCCATGTCAGTCAGTGCAGACACTATATTTGCCCTAAGCTCTGCCCCCGGTCGCGCTGGGGTCAGCGTTTTTCGCGTAAGCGGGCCACAGGCGAGCTCTATAATAGAGAGCCTGACGCAAAAGCCCTGCCCTGTTCCGCGTCAAGCCGTATTGCGTGATATTTACCGACATGATGAAATCATTGATAGTGCCTTGGTGCTTTATATGTCCGGCCCTAAGAGTTTCACCGGAGAGGATGTCGCTGAATTTCAAACCCATGGTAGTTTGGCTGTCATCGAGGCAGTCGCTGCGTGTCTGCTCTCTGCTGGGGCCAGTCAAGCGCGTGCGGGTGAATTTACACGGCGGGCTTTCCTTAATGGACGTATGGACCTTACAGAGGCAGAAGGTCTGGCGGATCTGATTGATTCAGAAACAGACGGACAACGCAAACAGGCTATGCGTCAAATGCAGGGTGGTCTTCGGGAGACATATGAAGACTGGCGCACTGAGCTTATTGATGCTTTGGCTATGATTGAAGGTGAGATAGATTTTCCCGATGAAGGCGATGTGCCGGACGCCTTAGCACGTCGGGCAGGACCTTATTTGATCAGGGCGCGTGATAAAATGCAGCAAGCTGTTAAAAATGCAGATCGTGGTGAGAGGGTGCGTTCTGGGATTGATCTTGTAGTGGTTGGTGCGCCCAATGCAGGAAAGTCAAGTATTATCAATAAGTTAGCTGGTCGTGATGCGGCTATTGTGTCTGATCAAGCGGGTACTACACGTGATATTATAGATGTGCAAATGACAATAGCGGGCCTTCCTGTTCGCCTTTCCGATACAGCCGGACTTCGGGTGTCTGCTAATGAAATAGAAGCCGAGGGTGTAAGGCGCGCGCAAGAGCGCGCCAGCCAAAGCGACCTGTGCTTGCTTGTCTATGATAGTAGTCAAGACGGGTCTTCTGAGCACAATGTCTATGTCAGTGACTTTACTGTCAATGACCGAGGCTATGATGCTATCATTGCCAATAAATCTGACCTTTTGTCCCATAAGGATAAAAAAGTAACTCAAACAGGCCCTAAATTATCCCGAGATATCCCGCTATTTAGCCTTAGCGCAGAGACGGGTGAAGGGTTTAGTGCGCTCACAGATTGGCTTGAGGCAGAGATAATCAATCGTTATAGCCCGCAAAACTTGCCGGGGCTGACGCGGGCTCGTCATGTTGATTGTGTCAACAGAGCGATTGAAGCGGTTAGTCGCGGGCATGATAATCTCTCTATTGCGGCTGAATTGGCAGGTGAAGACGTTCGCACGGCACTGCACGCTATAAAAGAGCTCGCGGGTGAGACAGATATGGAAGCCGTTTTTGACAGGATTTTCTCCAGATTTTGTATTGGGAAGTAATTGCTGCTTTCTTGGGTGAGGGCTTTATAGTCTTGAAACTGACTTTTTTGGGTTTTTAATATCTGCCATAAACCCCCAGCTCATTGATTTTGTTTAAAATTTTAGTCAGCTTTTTCGATGTTTCACGTGAAACATTTCCCATAAATATAAGAATTTCAGGGTTTTTATCGACTTTTGAGCCACAAACCTTTATAGGCGAGGTCAAATTACGGAGGCAGATATGTCCCAAAACTGGGATGTCATCATTATTGGCGGCGGACATGCCGGCTGCGAAGCAGCTGCGGCGTCCTCGCGTATGGGCGCTAATACCCTGCTCCTCACTCATAAGATCGAGACTTTGGGTGAAATGTCTTGTAATCCGGCGATTGGCGGCTTGGGGAAAGGCCATCTTGTGCGCGAGATCGACGCTCTTGACGGCGTTATGGGCCATGTCGCGGATGCGTCTGGCATTCAATTTCGCCTGTTAAACCGCTCTAAAGGGCCTGCTGTGCATGGCCCGCGCGCGCAAAGTGACCGTTGGCTTTATAAACAGGCTATGCAAGAGACATTGCTGAACTACGACAATCTGACAATAAAACCCTTAGCAGTGGAAGACTTAAAGGTCGAAAAGGGGCGGGTCACGGGCGTTATAACCGCAGATGGCCAGTTTTGGGGGAGTGAGCGGGTCGTTCTGACGACAGGCACCTTTCTTAAGGGTGTTATTCATATTGGCGAAGAGCGGCGTCCGGCGGGGCGTTTTGGTGAGGCCCCGTCTATCGGGCTTTCTGATTGTCTCTACGGGCTGGGTTTTAAGCTCGGCCGGCTTAAGACGGGGACTCCCGCGCGTCTGGTTAAATCTTCTATTGATTGGGGTAGCCTGGATTTGCAGCCCGCAGATGACGTCCCGGTCCCCTTCTCTTTTCTGACACCGAAAATTACCGTGCCGCAAATCAGTTGCGCCATTACGCATACAAATGCGGATACACATGCGGTGATCGCAAAAAACATAAATAAATCATCAGTTTACAATGGCAGCATTTCTGGCCGCGGCCCGCGCTATTGTCCTTCGATTGAGGATAAGGTTGTACGCTTTGCAGACCGTTCGGCGCATCAAATATTTCTAGAGCCTGAAGGTCTGCCCGGCAATCCAGACGGTGACATTGTCTATCCAAATGGGATTTCCAGCTCTCTTCCAGAAGATGTGCAGGATGCCTTTCTGCGCACTATTCGCGGGCTGGAGCATGTCGAGGTCCGTCGTTACGGCTATGCGATTGAATATGATTATATCGATCCGCGTGAATTACGCGCCACCCTGGAGACGAAGCGTCTGCCGGGTCTGTATCTGGCCGGACAGATAAACGGGACGACAGGTTACGAAGAAGCGGCAGCTCAGGGCCTTATGGCTGGCCTCAACGCCGCATTGGCGGCTGGCGGGTCTGAGCCGTTCCTTCTGGACCGCTCTGAAGCCTATATCGGAGTTATGATTGATGATTTAATCACCAAGGGGGTCACAGAGCCCTACCGTATGTTTACGAGCCGCGCGGAATATAGATTGTTTTTACGCGCAGATAATGCCGATCAGCGCCTCACTCCAAAAGGCGTAGAGCTTGGCTGTGTCGCAAGTCCGCGCGGGGAAGCTTTTAAGGAGAAGCTTAAAGCCATTAAAGAGGCCAAAACACTGGCTCAAACTCTTGTTAAAACCCCGAATGTGCTCAATGCGCACAATATTCGCGTCAATTCTGACGGTGTCAGACGCAATGTCATGGACTTATTGGCCTATCCTAATGTCAGCTTTGATGATCTTATTCCTGTTTGGCCTGAGCTTTCCGCCGTTCCGGACTTTGCCAGACAGCAATTAGAGATCGAAGCGCTTTATGCGGGCTATATAGAGCGTCAGGCGCAGGATATAGCGGCTTTTAAGCGCGATGAGGGTCTTAGACTGCCTGATACGATAGATTACGGCGCAATCGGCGGCATATCCAATGAGGTAAGAGGCAAGCTGATAGAGGCGCGCCCCGCGACTTTGGGCCAAGCGGCCCGTATAGAAGGTGTCACGCACGGGGCTTTAACTGCCCTATTGGCCCATATGAAGAAATCTGCTTAAGCGTCAATGGTGTATAATAAGTCCGATTTTGCGCAGGAAAAGCATGTTTCACGTGAAACAATGGCTGATTTTGAGCATTGGGAAGCCGGTTTGATCAAGTGGAATAAGCGTATAAATCTGGTATCGCGTTCCGCAATGGCGCATTTTTGGCAGCGACATGCACTAGATTCATGGCAAATCGTTGAATATATGCCTGAAAAGACTGCGCAATATCTAGATTTGGGCTCTGGGGCCGGATTTCCGGGCTTGGCGATAGCCATTGCCCTCAAACACCGTCATTACGGCAATTCTGATGTCTCCCTAGGTTCGGATATAAAAGTGGGGCCGCATGTCACACTGGTCGAATCTGTCGGTAAAAAGACAAACTTCCTTAAAACGCTTATTCGGGAACTGGATTTACCAGCCACAGCTTTATGTGAACGTATAGAAGAATTACCCCAGAAGACATATGATGTGATTAGCGCGCGGGCATTTGCGTCTCTGCCATCTCTTCTGACTTATGCACATCCATTTTGGTCAAAAACCACGATTGGGCTGTTTTTAAAGGGGGAAGGGGCGGAGCAGGAATTGACGCAAGCGCGAAAATACTGGACATTCAACGTGGAAAACATACCAAGCCGGTCTGATCCCGGGGGCGTTTTGTTGAAAATAACGGATCTTATGCCAAAAGCCGTTTAGCGGAGTAAATATGTCGACAGCGCGGATCATGGCGATAGTGAACCAAAAGGGCGGGGTGGGTAAAACCACAACAACGATTAATCTCTCTGCGGCTTTGACGTTAATGGGCAAAAAAGTGCTTTTGATTGACCTGGACCCGCAAGGCAATGCCTCGACGGGTTTGGGGCTTTCCAGTTCCCAGCGCAAATTGACAATGTATGACGTGATGGTTGACGGGGTAGAACTGTCAAAAGTTGGGGTTAAAACCTCTGTACCGGGGTTAACTCTCGTGCCATCCCATATTGATCTCTCGGCGGCCGAGTTAGAAATCGGGGATATGGACGGCCGGACAACGCTGCTAAAAAGGGCCTTAGAAGAGGTGAGGGCGCAATATGATTATGTGCTGATAGACTGCCCGCCCTCGCTTAATATCTTAACGGTGAATGCTTTAGCGGCAGCTCATTCCGTGCTTGTGCCTCTGCAATGTGAGTTTTTCGCACTTGAAGGCCTAAGCCAGTTGTTAAAAACGGTAGAAATGGCCAAGGCGGGGCTAAACCCTGATCTGATTATCGATGGTGTGATGCTGACAATGTATGACAGGCGCAACCGTCTGTCTGGGCAGGTCGTAAAAGATGTGCGCGATAATTTGGGTCGCGCTGTCTTTAAAACTATGATACCACGTAATGTCCGCATTGCCGAGGCGCCGAGTTTTTCAAAACCGGTAATGATGTATGACCCGCATTGTATCGGCTCGAAAGCCTATATAGCCTTAGCGCAAGAAGTCTTAGAGCGTCATGACAGAAGAAACACAATTTAGTTATTTATATCAATAGGTTAGCATATGTCTACAGATAAGAAATCGACACGTAAAAAACCAGATAGGGGCTTAGGTCGAGGCCTGTCTGCTTTAATGCAGGATGTCTCGATTTCAGAGCCTCCAGCTAGTGTGGATAGGGCTCAACAAGCCACCTCAGAAGGCAAGGCAGATAAGGGCGTCTCGACTTTGGCCATGGATAGGCTGGAGCGCAATCCCGACCAGCCTCGTCGATATTTTGATCCGGAAAAACTCACAGAGCTGACCCAGTCTATTAAAGATAAGGGCGTCTTGCAGCCCATTTTGGTGCGGCCATTACCTAAGCGTGATACTGACTCTAAACTCCATTACCAAATCGTGGCAGGGGAGCGTCGCTATCAAGCGGCCCTAAAAGCTGGATTAAGCGCTATACCCGTTCTTATTCGGGATTTGTCTGATCAGGCGGTTCTAGAAATCGGTGTCGTCGAAAATGTCCAGCGCGCGGATTTAAACCCGGTTGAGGAGGCCCAAGCCTATAAAGCTTTAATGGATCAATTTGGTCGCACTCAAGAAGAGATAGCCGGCGCGATTGGTAAAAGCCGCCCCCATATTGCCAATATGTTGCGTCTGTTACATCTGCCCCAACGCGCACAAGACTATTTGCGAGAGGGTAAAATAACGACAGGTCATGCCCGCGCGATTATTGCCGCGCCTGATCCGGCAGCCTTAGCCGAAGATATTGCAGTAAAAGGCCTTTCCGTTAGGGCGGCAGAAGATTGGGTACGTCGCCTAAAGCAAGACGGGCAAGCCAAGCCACGACCCAAAGAACAAAAGGATGCTGATACACAACGCGTTGAACAAAGCCTTATGGATGTTTTGGGGCTGAAAGTTGACCTACGTCATAAAAGACCGGGTGGAGAATTACGCATAAGCTATAAAACTTTAGCACAGCTCGATGACCTTATAGCGCGACTAAAAGGCTAGGGACGCGAGTAAATCCGAAACTCTAACGCCTTTTTTTAGCATAGCTGGCCAGTGCGAGTAATAAGCGACTAGTCAAGGCATTAACGGGCGCACCAGCAGATTTTAGCGCGGTTTCCGTTTCAAGGCTCTGATTTAACGCTTTGCTGAGCATATGGGCAGGCCAGGTATTGAGATGGCGTTTGAAGTTCTGTTCCTGCATGCGAAAAACGGGAGGCCGAAGCGCGCGCATAGCGCTTTGCTGACTTTGGCCATTATCCATATGCATACGGGCTTCAAGTAAGCGGCTTATATGGCGTTGCAGACTGCGTAATATAACGGCGGCATTGACCTTGCCCTCTACGGCACGTCGAAAAGCTTGATCGCATTGATCGGGTTGGCCGTTTAAGGCTGACATGATAATATTATCAAGGCTGGCCATTTGGCCGCCAGCCGCCAGTGATTTTATATCTTCAGGGCTTATCTGGGCGTCTGCGACTTCGCCATAGCCTTTATAAAGCATCATTTTCTCTATTTCGTTTTTCTGCAAAGCCCTGTCGCCGCTCAGTAAGGGCACCCACAAATCTAGGGCCTCGCGTGAAATAGAAATATTATGTGTGTTAAGTTCGCGGCGCACGAGATTGGCAATATCAGAGGCCCCTGCCGCGTAACAGCCAATGGTAGCAAAATGCCCGCAGGCTTCAAAGGTTTTACGTACAGAGGAGCGCGGGGTCATATCTCCGGCTTCAATAATCAGGCTGGCTTCACATTGGTCCGGGTTTTTATCAAAATGTTTTATGAGTTTTGAAATAGCCGCACCCGGGCGCTCATGGTCCAGCCTCACCCGTACAAGACGCCTATCCCCAAGCAAAGACATAGCGACCATTTCGTCCGAGAATTTAGCGGGGTCTGAGACCAGATCATCAGATGTCAGTACCGTTGTGGCAAACACATCATTTGGGTCAGAGACATATTGACGAGCGAGTAGTTCTGATCTTTCTTTAACCAGGCCTCTATCGGGGCCAAAAAATAACACGCCTTTAATATTATCAGGCGGTGAGGCCAGAAATTTATCTATCCGCGTCCCTGTGATTTTCATGGATAGTTTTGCATATTTAGCGGCTTAATTTTTGCGGCTAGAATAAAAACGGGCAAGGCGGGCCAGAAGGCGGTCTGCGGTTTCTTGGGCAAGCGTTCTTGTGGCATTTTCTTGTGCAGCTTGTTGGCCAAACGCATCAAGCGGGACACCAAAGCTGGAGACACTACGCACATTCCCACTATCAAGGATGTCACCAGAGGCTCCGTCTACAAGCTCGTAATAAGCTGTAAGCGTCAGATCATTACGCGAGGCAATGTCATCACCACTAAAACCTAAATTTCTTTGATCCAGTTTTGGCGTTATGCGCAATATATGATCCCCGCCGCTTGTGCCCAACCGATCTCTGAGGCGTTGTTTTAGGAAAAACCCGCCTTCATCATTATTCGGATTTCCGGTTTTAACGGTTTCGATTGTGATGTTTTGAAACCCGGTTGTGAGCCCAGATTGCACCGGAGCATGTACGGGACTAAAGCCGCAGCCCGTTAGTCCAAGGCCAAATGAAAGACTGATAAGGGATTTAGTTAGGAATGAATGTCTCATCCGGCCACTATATTGATTATTCGGCCCGGGACAATAATGACTTTGCGAATTGTCAGCC
>CAZNCJ010000041.1:0-20350 GCA_964571595.1 uncultured Caulobacterales bacterium
CTGATAGCGGTCTGCCTGTGCGTTACCGTGAGAAGTTTCGCGTGACAGGCCCGAGCTATGATACTGCAGAAGAATTAAATAAGGCGAAATCATAATGTATCGTTACGACGAATTTGATCACGAGATTGTTCAGGGGCGGGTAAAGCAATTCCGCGGGCAGGTGGAACGCCGCCTATCTGGAGCGCTGTCTGAAAACCAGTTCAAGCCCTTACGGCTTATGAACGGCCTGTATTTACAGCTCCATGCCTATATGTTGCGTGTGGCTATTCCTTACGGCTCGCTGAGGTCAAATCAAATGCGCCAATTGGCCATGATTGCGGATAAATATGACCGCGGATACGGCCATATTACCACCCGCCAAAACATGCAGTTTAACTGGCCAGAGCTGACAGATGTACCCGATATTTTAAATGATCTGGCCGCAGTTGAGATGCATGGTTTCCAGACCTCTGGGAACTGCATTCGTAATGTCACCTCTGATCCCTATGCAGGTGTAACAGCCGAAGAAATTGAAGACCCGCGCCCGACAGCAGAACTACTGCGCCAATGGTCGACTATGCATCCTGAATTTGCATTCTTGCCGCGTAAGTTTAAAATTGCAGTTGTGGGTACATCAACAGACCGAGCCGTTATTCGCGCCCATGATATTGGACTAGAAATTGTCAAAAATAAAAAAGGTGAGATCGGCTATCACGTCTTGATTGGTGGCGGTTTAGGGCGCACCCCGATTATCGGCGTTACGCTTCGAGAGTTTCTATCCCGCGCCGAGCTTCTGCCTTATCTGGAAGCCGTTATGCGGATTTATAATCGTTATGGGCGTCGGGATAATAAATATAAAGCTCGTATCAAAATTCTGGTTCAGGAAACGGGTATTGCAGAGCTAAAAGAGCAAATCGACGCTGAATACGCAACGCTTGTGCCGTCTGATATTGCCGTATCAGAAGCCGAAGTTGCGCGGATTCAAGCGTATTTCCAAGACCCTGATTATGAAGACTTGCCAGATAATAATTCGGATTATGAGGCGGCGCTTAAAAAAGATAAGGACTTTGCTTTATGGGCGGGAAATAATCTCGCTGATCACAAACAAGCCGGATATACGATTGTCAATATTTCACTTAAATCGTCTGAGCGTGCTCCGGGGGATATAACATCTGATCAAATGCGCCTTGTGGCCGATATGGCCGATAGTTATTCTCTGGGTGAAATCCGCACGACACATCAGCAAAATCTGGTTTTGCCTTATGTTAAAAAAGGTGATCTGCCTAAGCTCTATACGGAGCTTAAAGCTGCCAATTTGCAAGATAATAATATCGGCTTGATTACGGATATTATCTGTTGTCCCGGCATGGATTTTTGCGCTCTTGCTACGGCAAGATCAATTCCTATTAGCCATGCAATTACCGAGAGATTTAGTGACCCAGAGCGTCAACGTGCAATCGGAGAAATGGCGATAAAAATATCAGGCTGTATTAATGCCTGCGGCCATCATCATGTCGGCCATATAGGTATTCTTGGTTTGGAAAAAGCCGGTGTTGAGTTTTACCAGTTAAAACTGGGCGGAGATTCCTCAGAGGATACGGCGATTGGTAAGGTCACAGGGCCGGGCTTTTCCCAAGAGGAATTACTAGACGGTCTGGAAAGACTTATTGATTTTTACTTGGCTGAAAAACAGGGCGAGGAGCGTTTCATAGATACGTATAAGCGCCTTGGTATGGCGCCCTTTAAGGAGGTGCTTTATGCAACAAGCTAGCGAAAATATTCTCGTGCGTGATGGTCATGTTGAAGCAGCTGACCTTTACGAAAATATCGACGGCCTCGAAGCTTTTATGTCCAGTAACCGGGCCGAGAGTGTGCGTCTGGATAATGATGTGGACCTCACGAAAATTCAGTCCCAGATTTCAAATTTGAAAGTCATATTGGTTGATTTTCCAAGTTTCGCTGATGGTCGCGGGTTTTCTATCGCTCGTGAATTACGCCAAAAATATGGATATAGAGGTTTTCTCGTTGCGGACGGACCACTTATTCCAGATCAATATGTTTATGCACTGCAATGCGGATTTGATGCAGTGAAAGTCGATAAGGCCACTTTTGCACGACAATCAGAGTCGGATTGGTTCGAGTCAATGGATGCGTTTAATTTAACCTATCAACGCGGCTATGCTTTTCATAACGGCCCTGCCATGACGGTATTTGATGCGCGTAAAACCTCTGATCTTGCCGCAACTTCAGATGATCCTTATTTCGGTCTCTCCGCAGAACAGGCCATTCGCCGCGCGATTGATGAATATGAAGGTAAAATCATGTTGGCTTCATCCTTAGGGGTCGATTCAGTCGTCATGCTGCATATGATATCGCGGATTGATAAGAACTTGCCGATTATCTTTCTGGATACTGGTAAGCATTTTAGGGAAACGCTTGGCTATAGAGATCTCCTGATTTCTGATTTAGGCTTAACTGATTTTCGGAATATAAGCCCCGACCATAAAGCTCTTAAGAAAGAAGACCCTAATGGGACGTTAAATGAGAGCGATCCGGATGCGTGTTGCGGGGTTAGAAAAGTCTTGCCGCTTAATAAGGCTGTTGCAGGGTTCGAGGCCCGTATAACTGGACGGAAACGTTACCAAACACCGGAAAGAAAAAATATGCCCATTATGGAAAAAATCGGGCGGCAGGTTAAAGTCAACCCCTTGGCATATTGGAAGGCCAAAGATGTAACAGCCTATATGCGTAAACATGATTTACCGCCCCATCCGATGATGGCACTTGGCTTTTTATCTATTGGGTGCCAGCCTTGTACGACGCGTGTTGCTGACGGAGAGGACCCACGTGCAGGGCGTTGGCGTAACCATGATAAAACGGAATGCGGCATTCACTATATTGGCGGTAAATGGGTGCCGATAGAAGACAAGAAGACCTATGAAGTTTTTTAACAGAATTTTCTAGATTTTTAAATTTTCAATGTAGCTTTTACTTGTCCCGCGAGATTGTGGGGCTTAGAGATAGCTATGCGAATTGAAACCTCACAACATGGCAGTCCGAATGGGCGTCCGCCGATTGGTTTAGCTCTCGGCGGGGGTGTAGCCCGTGGCTGGGCGCATATTGGTGCTTTAAGGGCGTTGATCGAAGCAGGTATTCGCCCGGACATTATCGCAGGCACTTCAATTGGGGCTGTTGTGGGCGGGGCCTATTTGGCGGGCCAATTAGATGTATTGGAAAACTGGGCGCGTAGCTTAAATAAACGCCGCATGATGAGCTATATGGATATGCGTTGGGGCGGTTCGGGTTTTTTACGCGGGGAGAGGTTGGCCCGTGTTCTCAATCATTATCTGGGCGATGTTAGAATTGAAAATCTGGAACGTAAATTCGCGGCTGTGGCCTGTGATCTGCGTACGGGCTATGAGGTGTGGTTGCAAAATGGGCCGATAGTACCGGCTGTACGTGCTTCCTATGCCTTACCGGGTGCATTTGAGCCTATAAAGATTGATGGTCGTTTTATGATTGACGGGGCTTTAGTCAATCCCGTACCTGTCTCGACATGCCGGGCATTGGGCGCGCATATCGTCATTGCGATTAGTTTGAACGGCGATGCGTTTGGCCCGATTGGTAGTTCGCATGAAATGCAATTTGACAGTGAGAACGAAGACGAAGACAGTGTGGATCCATTTGAGTTGGCGGCGCAGTCTATCAATAAATTACGCCCGGATAGGTTATTGCTTAAAAGCATGATGGGACCGGCTAAGAAAAGCGACGGCATGCCTAAAATGGGCGCCGTGATGATGAGTACACTCAACATCATTATGGATAGGATTTCCCGCTCCCGATTAGCCGGTGATCCGCCGGATGTTTTTGTGGCTCCGCGTATCGGGCATATCGGCATGTTGGAATTTACCAAGGCTGAAGAGCTTATTGAACGTGGCTATCGGGCGATGCAGCACGAAATTCCTTTGATAAAATCTGTGATTGAAGTTCTCAACCAACTCCCGTCACAACAGGGCTCAGGCAGCCCAAACTAGGCTAAAATCAATAAATTGACGAATTTATCAGACTCTTATCTCTTAACAGGTGCATATTCTGGCTCCCTCGATATATGCCCATATAACGGGGTTGTGAGAGACAATAAAAAAATATCAATAGCGAATGACAATGAGGTGGCCTATCGCCGCTCTCAAGGTAATGTTCTTGGTCGCAATGTAGTCTGGCAAGACGACGAATTTCAAAAAAGAGAGAGTGCCCAGTCTGCTTTCAGAGCAAAAGCCCAAGACAATGGCCCCGTGCGCCCATTTGGAAAAGCAGCTGTCTCAGTCACTGAGGCCAAATATGAAGGCAGCTTGGCTTTCTCCTTATTGCTCTGGATTACGAGCATATCTGCCTTGATTGGATCTGTGATTATAGATGCCAACGGCACGGCGCAATTTCTTGCAAGTATAATTGTGATCTGGATGGGATTATGGGTGGGCTATCTTGGGCATGACAGACAAAAATCACGATTAAGCGATGTGGGTGTCTTTACGGCGATCATAGGTGTGTTCTCTGCTATATTGATTATAGGGTCACAATTCGACATTGCCTTGCTCTCCATGACCAATTGCTTGGGCATTATGAGTTTTATTGCCTTTATATGTGCGGCTATAGTTCATTCAGGTATTGCGCTTGTTACATCGGCCTGTTTTTTACTTCTAGCTGCATTTTTACATTTTAGCGGACAGGCTATATCTCCTGTGGCGATACTCGCTTTTCCAGCCCTCTGGATATCGCAAGTTCTTCTCGCCTCTAAATTTAAGTCTAGATTAGCTTTGGGTCTCATTATGGGGGTTGGGGCTTATTGCATTTATAGCGTTATAACTGGCGCGGTCACGACGGGTTATCTGCCAACGCATCTTGCCGTTACAGTGATGGTCTTATTGGGTGTGTTGCAGTTCCAATTTGGTAAAGTCGTGCAAGCCTCACAAGCTTTTGGGGGATACTTACATATTCTATGTGGATGGCTATTGGCTATATGTGGGTTAATCGCTTTGCAATTTTACTGGTTCGAACCGCGAATGGTATTCTGGAAAGCCGCTACGCTTTCAAATGTAAATCAAATATGGATGCCTTTAGTGATGGGCTTGCTGACTATCGGAACTCTATTGGCTTGCTTGATGCGTTGGAAGCATGACAATCTTAAACTCAGTGGTGTTGTTATCATTTCTGGTCTATTTTTGGCATTTGGTGGTATTCATCTCTTTTCTGAAGACTTGTATCTTTATTTTCAGACGAACCCGCCTGTGATCTTTTCAACACAGCTTAATGTCATGCTTATACCAATGGCTTTGGCTTGCACCGTCTTGACCGGCGCAGGGATGATGATTTTTAATAGTTTCCGTTGGGGAAGATTGGCTATGTTATGTGCGGGCTTTGCCGCAATGGCTTTTCAAATATATCTAATTTCTAAAGCAGATTTGTTTACGCCGGATAATATCATCACTTTTATTTTGCTGGCAGCTACGGCTTTATGTGTGAGTGTGTATTTATCCTCCAGAACCTTATCCAATATCGATGTCGTCGATCAGCAACGCCTCGTAGCTTAACTTGTAACTTTGAAATTCGTACTATTGGCTCTGACCCAGAGGGGCGCGATCATGGCACCGGCCAAATATCCTCCCAAATGCGCCGCCCAGGCAATGTTCAGACCCGTATAAGACTGGGTTGCATATAAAATCAGATTTATAACCGTCCAAGCCAGACCAAATGAAAGAAGCTTAGAGTGTCCTCCCAAAGCCCAAGCTGCCGTAGCAAATAGGGCGGAGGCTCCGCCAGATGCGCCTAAAGCACCGGCGCCTAGGGGATGATTGCTTATGGGGAGTGACCACCAAAACCATTGCGCTATACCGCCTCCGATAACACCAATCAGGAATATGGTTACAAATTTCATGGTGGATTTTGTAGCTTTGCCTTTTGAGGTTTGGTGTAGTTTTATGCCTTTAATAGTGACGACACCAAAGGCAACACACATAAAGCTGTTCATAAGCACATGACCCCAATCACCATGTAAAAATCCGTGGAACACCAGACTGGCCGATTTTGAGAGCGTGTTTACGGGAGCGTCCAGAGGGCGCAAAACACCGTAATAAGCCAGAACATTTTCAACCGATCTTGGTATAATCTGGATAAGGCCGTGAATAATTAGGAAAATACCAGCTAGCCATAAAGGTGCGCGCTCGGAAATATTAAACATAGGTTCTTTGTGAGACATATCACAGTGTTAGCCAGTCACCTCTCAAGAATAAAGGCCTTAAATGCATATCAGGCTTTAACTTTTTTCAGAATCGTATGCATAGTGCTCGGGGAAAGCAAAAAACTTAAAATAATTATTGGGCAGATAAGATATGTTGACCGGTGATACATGGTACGTGCAGATAAATGGACAGGTTTATGGTCCGTATAGCACTGTCCAAATGCATGGATTTGTCGAGGAGGGACGTATTATCCCTGACTCGCAAATTTCGACAAGTCCGGGTCAGGTTTTCAGGTCTGCCTCTGATTATAAAGCCTTTAATCCAGCCCTTATCACACCACAACTTCCGCAAACTCTGGCACAAACTCTGGAGCTCACGCAAGCCATCACTCAATCAGAGCTAGTTTTACGACCCGGCGCAACGCCGCAAGCACCAAAGCCAGCTCAACAAAACTTTAAACCCGTCGAATATAACCCTCATCTTGATGAGAATGCCCGACATTATGAAACAGTAGTGTTTCAGCCCCTTACACCGTCACCACAAAAACAGCAGGCAGCAGTAAATCAATTGGCAAATCAAGACCGAGGTCAAACCTCACGCGTGACACCAAATTCTGTTGTAAATAATGACGTAGATAAGATTGACGCGGTAAAACCTGTTAACCTAAAACCAAAGCCGCCAGCTGCGCTGCATACCCAAGACACAGAAATAGATTCACATCAGGCGGGAAAAAATATTGTCTTATTGGTCATGGCGGAATTTCGATCTGGTCATGCTATGGGATTTTTAAAGGCCATTCAAAACCAAGGTGTCGCCCAGCGCATTGGCGATACGGTTTGGCTCTTAAAAACCCAGACAACAGTAAATGAACTGCGCAATATCTTAAGCCAAACCATGCAAAGAGAAGACCGTCTATTCATTATGGATAGTTTCAATAACAAAACAGCTTGGTTTAATATTGGATCAGACATGGATAGGCGTATCCGTGAGTTCTGGGATATGGAACCAGCAAGGCCTGCCTCCTAAGGGCGGCTTAATCCGTCCAAATTACCCGCGTTTCCTCATGGTTCGTAACCTTATCTAACTCCGCAAATAAAGCCTCATTTTGTTCCAATACAGATTTGACATGACGGGCTTGCAAGCCCTCAATTTTGGTAAGGTTCGTTATGTCGAAATGGGCTGCTATCTGGCCGGCGTAAAATTGCGGAATTTCAGAAACGGGTTTTGCAGTTAGGCCCAGTAAACGTTCCCATAATTGCAGGCTTGACCAGAACTGAATATGCTCACCAAGATCTACCTTGGTATTCTTATCAAGAATGCGGTGACAGGCCTGGATAAATTCAGCCTGCATTAGACCGCCATGTCTTAGTTTTGAGTTTAAGTCTGAGGCACGCACCTCTGAAAGACGTTGTGTTGATATGCGCTCCCACATAGCGCTTGCATCACTTAGGAATTGTGCCCTGTCTCTGGGGCGAGCCAATATTTGGGATTTGATATCCATGACCTTTTTGCCTAATCGGGCATCTCCGGCCACGGGGCGAGCCAGAAGCAAGGCAATATGTTCCCAGTTTCTCGCGCGCATATTGTGGTGTTCTTCAAAACTGCTCAAGAAAACAGCAGGCGGGCCAGAGCGCCCGGAAGGGCGCAGTCGCATATCCAGATCATAGGCGACGCCCTCACTCATTTTGGCTGTTAAAATGGTTCTGAGTTTGCGGACAATTTTATGAGATAATTGCGTATCCACCTCGTCGTTAAAGATAAAAATCAGATCAAGATCGGATTGCGGCGCCATGAGCTTTGAGCCTAAATTTCCCATACCAATAACGGATATAGGTAATTCATCCAGCGACATATCTTCTTGTACAATTTTCAGAGCTGCTTGGAGTGTCGTCTCTGCCAGTAGGGTCAGGTTTTTATGTAAGATTGCAGGCGTGACGCTCTCACCTTCTGTGTGTGGCTGCATAAAGGCGGTATAAAATTGGAAGAGGTTTTCATTTACAAAACGCCTTAAGCGTTCAAGCCGCGTTTCAAAATCTGGATTGGCGAAGATGAAGTCTGTATTCATGCCGGATTGTGGCGTGAGGAAAATATCTATAATATGCGGTGATTGTTGCAGCAGAGTTGTCATATGCGGCGAGTGTATTAGCGGCGGAATGAGCTTTTTAACCAGCGTGTCGTGTCGGGCCAAGAGGTGTAAATATTGCTCAGAACGCGAGACATCCTTTAGAAATGCCTGCACGCGGATGATGGCTTCTTCTGGCTCGATATGGCTCTCAAGCAATGTGGAGACGAGTTTGCGCCCCAGTTCAACGAATAGCGCGTCGTAATCGCGTTTGTTTCGCATGGATTGAAAGCCGCTCAACCACATATTGACCGTCTCGCGTGTCGTAGGAGATAGGGTCTCTAGGACACTATCAATGACTAGATTATACGGCTTCGTACCAGACTGTGAGGGCGGTTCTTCTTTTGTGATAGCACTATTATTATCGAATAAGCTCCGAAATTCTTCAGAGACAAATTTTCGATCCGAATAAATTTGCGCACTAAGTTCCGACCAATCTATTCCGAGTAATTTAGCCAAAGCAGAGTGTTTGTCTTCATCATTGGGGATGAGGTGGGTTTGCTGGTTTTCCAGCATTTGGATGACGTTTTCTATTTTGCGGTGACGTTTGTAAATTGCGCAGAGTTTGGTTTGAAACTTCTGATCAATTTTACCAAATTGGCTTAGGCGTTCCAATGCCTTTAGCGTATTTGGCGTGCGCAAATCATGTTGCCGACCACCCCAGATAAGCTGTTGTCCATTTGCAATAAATTCTATTTCCCTAATCCCGCCGCGCCCGAGTTTGACATTAAACCCGCTCGGGTCTTCTAATATAGGTTCACTTTGTGCCCGTTCTTGGCTCAGGGTTGGGTGCTCAAGATTAATTCTCGATTTTAAATGGGCGAGCTCGTCCAATGTGCGGTAATCGAGATTTTTACGCCAGATAAAAGGTGTTATAGTCTCAAGGAACACTTCGCCGCGGTCTATATCTCCGGCGATTGGGCGGGCTTTCATCAAAGCCAGTCTGTGCCATGGTAAGGCCCGAAAAAAGTAAAAAGCCTCAGCCATCTCATAGGTCATAGCAAGTTGGCGCGTTGAAGCTTCTGGTCTTAAACGCCAATCGACACGCCAGACAAAATTAGGATGCGCGCGGGGCTTTAGAAACTGTGTCATGGTTTGTAATATCTTATGACTGATATGGCCTTGCCCGCGGTGTACGGGGACAGGGAAAATTTCGGGGTCATAAAAAGCAATAAGATCTACATCTGAAGAGAAATTCAGATCAAACCCGCCGAGTTTTCCTAACCCGAACACGGTTAAGCCTTTTAAAGGGTTCGCCTTAACGTCCATTTTCAAGGCTTTGGCTTCGAGGTGCCACGCTGCTTGGAGCGCCTTATTTATTGTGCGGGCTGCAAACAGGCTTTGAAGGTCTCCGAGGGTTTCAAAACTTGCAGATTGTGTAAGGGATTGCGCAGACCAGCCCAAGGCAAAACGGTCTTTAATTTCTAGCAATCTTTCCCCAAAGTCTGCTTGGTCTACTTGCAGGTTCTCTAGCGCTTTTAGGCTCTTATGTGCTAAATTTTGTAAGTCTTTGAGTGTTGCACAATCTTCTGGATATTTATCACGTAAATCCGCCAGATAAGGGCTATGGCCAATACGGGTCAAAAGCGATTTGAGGGTCATAAGTGCACTATATCCAAATCACAGAATGAGGAAAGCGCTTCTGATTGTATTTCATAATCTCTTTGTCCGCGCCTTGCGTCTTTTTATGCAATCGCTTAAACAGCAGGCAGATAAGACACCATGACAATATAGGAGACTTCATGGCAGGCCATTCCAAATGGGCAAATATTCAGCACCGTAAGGGTCGTCAGGATAAGTTACGCTCAAAACTCTTCTCAAAACTTGCAAAAGACATTGCGATCGCCTCCAAATTAGGTGGCCCTGATCCGGATATGAACCCGCGCCTGCGCCTGGCTATAAATAATGCCAAGGGCCAATCCATGCCCAAAGACAATATCAAACGCGCTGTTGATAAAGGGGCAGGGGGCGACGGTGCCGATTATGAAGAAATCCGCTATGAAGGCTTTGGGCCGGGCGGTATTGGCTTCATTGTCGAGGCGTCAACGGATAATAAAAATCGGGCGGCTATGGCTGTGCGAACGGCTTTTTCTAAAAACGGCGGGAACCTCGGTGAAAGCGGCTCTGTTGCTTTCATGTTTGATCAGGTCGGCAAGATTGAATATCCCCTCGAAGTGGCAGATGAAGACGGTATGATGGAAGCCGCTATTGAAGCGGGAGCTGACGATGTTGAAACGGATCCGCCCAATGAGGATAGCTTTTCAGACTATGAGCCTGTGCACACTGTTTATTCGGCCCGCGATGATCTGGGCGCTGTAGCGGCTGAGCTAGAGAAAGTATTCGGGGAAGCTAAATCGGTTAATCTTATCTGGAAAGCCCAAAACGATATTGATAACCCAGATAATGCGGGTGCTGTATTTAGACTGGTTGAAGCCTTAGAAGATTGTGATGACGTACAAAATGTCTATCACAATTTTGAAATGACAGATGCGGCGCTCGCGACCCTAGAGGCCTAAGCCGCGATAGAATAAAGCGGGCCTGTTGAGTACAGACCCGCTAACGACCTTTGGAAAGTCTGAATTAGCCCTTAATCATAGCATTCATACGCTTGGCGAGAGTTTCTGCGCCAGGTTCGACTTCGTCAAAACCGGTAATGGCTGAACCGACGACTTTACCTGAATAAGTATTTATCAAAAGCGCTTTGCCTTCTCCGCGCTGCCATGCCGGTGTGCCGGCTGGTACCTCAAGTCCTGTTTCGCGCAAGGACTGGCCACCAATGCTGGCCCAATTTGCATCTGCGCCAAAACCGTAAACAATGACATAGTCAAGACCTTGATCGCGAGCGGTGAGGCGAATTTCGTCGATCTTATTTGTTGTATCTGTGCTGTTTATATCAATTGCTGGAACATTATTTAAATATCCACCAACGCTAATAGGTTGATAGCTAATTGTGTTTTGGGCAGTGACGTTATCCCAATCGGCTTGCTCACGCAGCGGCGTTGAAATAAGACGACCTTTGCTTAGACGCGCAACACCAATAGCGCTTTGGGTTTTGATAAAATTAGCATCATTATATGACGCAGAGAGATAAGATTTTGTCGCGTAACGCGTTTGATTCTCAAGAGGATCAACCGTTGCGTTTGCGGAGATAGCTGTCGCGCCTAATAGCAGTGTAGCCGTTAAAGTGTTTTTTAAAATTGTCATCATGACCAAGCCCTTCATAGATGTTTAAGTTGTTGATGACTTTTATTTACGGGGCGATTTGGGCGGAGTTAGGCCTTGATAATGATAATTTAAAGGCAATTTTGATGCATTGTGCGAAAAATAAGGCAAGCCTTGGGAATTAAGGCAGAAAGACGCCACATTCTTCTAGGAAGTTTTGATTATACCTATCCTCTAAAATATAACGGGACTGCTAAAGGGGGTAGCAGTCCCGTTGGAATCTAATTTGAGAAGGGAACTCAATTAGAGGAGCCTCATAAGGGATTGAGGCTTATAATGTCTCTAAGAGGGGAAAGAGACAAATCCTGTATGACCTAATCAGGCGTTTCGTACAATAAAACCTAAAGAGAGCTTTTCGTGATCATTTTGTGATCAGCTAAATTTTTAGTAATGAATGGCCTATAGAGGTATTTTAAAACGGATTTATGGTTAATGCGCGTTAACCTCTTTTGTCTTGGCAGAACGCAAATGTTCCCCTACTGTTCTATTGTGCAAAATCGGATTCGAATATTGGGAATAGACCCGTCTCTCGTGGCCTGTGGGTGGGGCGTGATTGAAGCAGAAGGCACAAAAATTCGTCATATTGCGCACGGCGTTATAAGACCAGACACAAAATCGCCCTTACCCAGCCGGCTCAAAGACATATTTGAAACCCTTATAGATATAATTGACTTGCACGAACCTGTAGAGGCAGGGGTGGAAGAGGCCTTTATGAAAAATAATGCCGCTTCAGCGTTGAAACTGGGGCAGGCGCGCGCGGCGTGTTTGTTAGCTGCGAGCACGCAAGGCCTGGGTGTCGGAGAATATTCGCCTCGATCAGTGAAAAAGTCAGTCGTAGGCACTGGCGGAGCTGATAAGCAACAGGTTGCGCATATGATGAATGTGCTCATGCCAGGATGCGGTGTGAAGGCGGGCGATGCAGCCGATGCTTTGGCAATAGCTATTTGCCACGCGCACCGTGTCAGTGCTGGCGGGGCTTTATATCGGAGGGTCGAATGATTGGCATGTTAAGTGGTGAGTGCCTCATGGCTGGCTCGGGTGAGGCGATAATTGACGTTGGCGGCGTGGGCTATCTCGTCCAATGCGGCAGTCGGACTTTGGCCAATCTTGAAGAGGGCGAAATTGTGCGTTTGCATGTTGAAACCCATGTGCGTGAACAGGCCATAACTTTATTTGGCTTTCATTCCGAAGAAGAGCGGGCATGGTTTGTACGCTTACAGACAGTGCAAGGACTTGGCCCAAAGGCGGCGCTTGCAATATTGGATATACTGACGCCGGGCGATATATTTTCGGCTGCTAATCTCGAAGACAAGACGGCTTTTTCGCGCGCTTCCGGCGTTGGCCCGAAACTGGCGAGCCGTATAGTAATGGAACTATCTGGCAAGGCTGCCCCGGCTGGACGCGGCTTTATGCCATTGACCAAGGCCGTCAGTGAAAATCGCTCCAGTGTAAATATGAAGGGCGAGGGGGCGTCAGATATGAGCCTGCGAAATGATGCCGTATCGGCCTTGTCTAATTTGGGTATAGGTCAATCAGAGGCTTTACGCGCGGTTGCAGGCGCCTATACTTCTTTTGAGACACCACCATCACTTGATGAGCTTATTCGTGTCTCGCTAAAGGAGCTTAGGTCTTAATGGATGCACAGGGACATAATGCGGATAACCGGATTATAGGCGGGGAGGTCCAAGTCGGCGATGGTCGGGATAAAGCTTTACGACCTCTGACATTTTCCGATTTTGTTGGACAGCAAGGGCCGATCAAAAATCTTAAAGTCTATGTCGAAGCCGCACGGCGTCGCCAAGAGCCATTAGATCACCTTTTGCTGTCAGGTCCGCCGGGATTGGGCAAAACGACCTTGTCGCAAATCGTTGCACGGGAATTGGGCGTGAACTTTCGCGCGACATCCGGGCCCGTCATATCTAAGGCCGGAGATTTGGCCGCGCTTCTGACAAATCTAGAGCCGCGCGATGTTCTCTTTATCGATGAAATCCACCGCCTGAATCCCGTTGTTGAGGAAGTCTTATATCCGGCTATGGAGGATTATGAGCTTGATCTTATTATCGGGGAGGGGCCAGCGGCGCGCTCGATTAAAATTGACCTTGCCCCTTTTACCTTGATCGGGGCGACAACGCGGGCGGGGTTGCTGGCAACGCCTTTGCGCGACAGATTTGGAATTCCTATACGGCTTGAGTTTTATGACGAAGCAGAGCTTACAAAAATTGTTCTACGGGCAGCGAGTAAACTCTCTATGGAGATGACGCTGGACGGCGGGCGTGAAATTGCCCGGCGATCTCGCGGGACGCCGCGTGTTGCTGGGCGTTTACTGCGCCGTGTGCGCGACTTGGCCGAAGATGAAGGCTTTCAAAAAGTTGATAAGGAAGCCGCGGACCGGGCGCTCAAGCGTTTGGGTGTTGATGATATAGGCCTTGATAAGCAGGACTTGCGTTATTTACATGCGCTTTGCGATATGTTTGGCGGCGGGCCAACAGGCGCGGATACACTCGCGGCGGCTCTCTCGGAGGCGCGTGATGCGCTGGAAGATGTGATAGAACCTTATCTGATACAGAAGGGTTTTTTGCAACGCACACCTCGCGGACGGGTGGCGACAAAACGGGCTTATGCCCATTTGGGGCTTAAAGCTCCGGTTCAAGATTTGGTGCCAACCTTGTTTGATGAAGGGGGCCAAGAGCCCGCATCAGATTGACATAGACGCATAGCTGTGCATCTATTCAAGATGTAAGAGACATCGCGTGTGGATATTGATAAACTATGCACCATAAAACCACTGCGAGCCCGACTTATAAAAGAATAAATATTATAAACAGGAGCGAATTGTGGTCCGTATTAATCTAGATAAACCGTTCAAGAGCAGTATGAGCCCGGATGGTTTGCAATCCATCTTGAGCACTCAAAAAGCTGCGTTCGATAAAAACCCAAATTCCCCGTGGTCTGAACGAAAAGCCAATTTGCAAAAACTGGGTGATATTATCAAATCCCATGAGGCTGAATTTATCAAAGCGATTTCTGAGGATTTTGGTCATAGGGCCGCAGAAGAAACAATTCTGGCAGAAACCATGGTCATTCAAGGGGGGATTAGTCACGCGATTAAACATACGCCTAAGTGGATGCGAATTCGTAAGGCCCCGACGGCTTTGCAATATTTACCGGCTAAAAACCGCATTGTCCCACAACCACTTGGGGTCATTGGGATAATCAGCCCGTGGAATTATCCCTTACAGCTTGCCGTTATGCCCTTAATTGGCGCTTTGGGGGCGGGTAATCGAGCGATGATAAAACCAAGTGAGTACACACCGAAATTCTCAGAGGTTCTAAAAACTGTATTAGGCAAAGTCTTTTCAGATGACGAAGTTTTTGTCGCCTTAGGCGGGGTGGATGTTGCCAGCGCCTTCTCATCTCTGCCATTTGATCACCTCGTCTTTACAGGCTCTACAAATGTCGGACGTATAGTCGCGAAATCGGCGGCAGAAAATCTTGTGCCTTGTACATTGGAGTTAGGCGGGAAGTCCCCGACAATTATTGATGAGAGTGCGAATATGGCCTTGACCGTTCCGCGCATTGCCAATGCGAAATTATTAAATGCGGGGCAAACCTGCGTTGCGCCGGATTATGTCCTTATGCCGCAAGCCAAAATTGCGGGCTTTGCAGACGGCCTTATCAAGCAGGCTGAAACTTTTTACCCGCAGATTGACGGCAATGATGATTATACGTCTATCATCGCGGACGCCCATTATGCACGTTTGCAAACATTGCTCGAGGATGCTGAGAATAAAGGCGCGAATATTCGTGTGGCTGGTAATGATGATAAGCAAGCCTTGGCAAAACAGCGCCGCGTGCCTTTAACCGTTGTGACGGATACAACGCCTGACATGAAAATCATGCAGGAAGAAATTTTCGGCCCGCTCTTGCCAGTCGTGGCCTCTGAAACACTGGATGAGGCTTTGGATTATGTGCAAAAAAGAGAGCGCCCTTTAGCGCTATATTGGTTTGGCGAGGATAAAGCCAAACGTGACCGTGTGTTAAATGAAAGCATATCAGGTGGGGTCACCATTAATGATGCTGCTTGGCATGTTATTCAGGAAGACATACCATTTGGCGGGGTCGGCCCGTCAGGCATGGGGGCTTATCACGGTGAGGCGGGCTTCCAGTCTTTTTCGCATATGAAAGGCGTCTTTTACCAAAGCAAATTTAGCCAAGGCAAAAAACTGCATCCGCCATACGGACCCGCCACGCATAAAATGCTCAATCTTATGAAGAAAATCCTCTAAAATTTAAGGCGTGAATATCCTAAATACTTAAATCCATGAGATTATAGTCTTTTAGGCTCGCTTGGGTTGCCTCAGACCAGCGGAACTCATCTTGGCGCTGGTCAAAGGGTGCGTAGTTATACGGCGTTTCATCCGGGAAGCGTTGCTTTCTCGCGTCAATAGCCAGCCCGATGAGGCGAGAGCGTTTATCAATAAACTCCGCGTCCATAATACTGGCCTCCGCATGCATGCCCGCTCCGCGTACATTGAGAACAGAAGAGCGTTTGTGAAAGCCAAAATTAACAGAGAGCCGTGGTTCATATCCCGTATTGGCAAATGAACCGTGAATGATCTGGCGGCTGTTAATGACGACATCTCCGGCATTGCAAACAATAGGCACGGCATCTTTTAGGCGCTCACTGCCCGCATCCTCAACCATCTTGACAAGATCAGCGCGGCCGAGCTTATGGCTGCCCGGTACAACCCAGACACCATTGACAGCCGTACTGCCGTAAACTTGACCCATATAATTAAAGCCGTGAATGTTTTCGTCAAAGTCGGGGCTGTCCCAATGCGTGTCGCCGTCCTGATGCCAGGAAACAGCAGGCCCTTGACCAGCATCTTTGATAAATAACCCTTCGGTGAAGGGGACGAAATCTGGCCCGTTAATCGCTTCTGCAAAGCGTAATAAAGCCGGGTGTGCGTAGGTGCGTAGGCACGCCGTAGAGAATTGCAAAGACCCGCCAAGATATAGAGGCACTGCAGGCGGGGCATCATCTGCGGCTTTGGGCTCAAATAATTTAATCTGGTGACGTCCGTTGAAATTATCAGTACCGCCAAGAGGGTCGGATAATGGCTTTGCCCATTGTAATGTCGGGGCTTTATTATCAGCGCCTAGCGCGGGACGTCCATGCTGATCAGTCGCTGCACCCATGTGTATCGGAAAATTTTCTCGCATTTGCGCAAGATCATTTTTAATATCGTCTAGCTCTTGTTCGGATAAGACATTTTCGAAAATATAAAAGCCAAATTTAGAGTAGGCCTCTAAGATTTGAGGGTCGATATTGCCGGCTTCGTCGATTTTGAGCGGACCGCGATTGGGAAGGGTTAATGCTTTTGCTTGTCCCTCTATGAGATAGGTTTTCATGGCCTCTGCATCGGGGCCGTAATGTGCTGCGCAGGCTTCTATGGATCGTGTGATGTCTTTAATCATACGGTATGATTACCACACATATTTGTCTAGATAAAACATATAATAGTCAAAAACATGTAGTATCAAGTATACACGTGCTGGGAATTAAAAATAATTTATGCAATTACTAATAGATTGATCAAAATTTATAAGGTAACAGAAACGTGATCGCTATTTAGGGGATAGCTATCATCAATCATGGGGCGCGCAACACTATCTGAGAGGGATTCTAAACGTGTTTAACCAGTTTTTTGAAAAAAATAGCCATTTTAACAAAAGCAAGAAGAGTAAAAAGAGTAAATTAGCCAGCCAGGGCTTAGTGGCGGCGGTTGCGGGAACTCTCCTTTTAAATGAAGACGCGCTTGCTCAAATTGTGGGTGGTGTGGACGTTCTGGGCCTTGACGGAATTGCCTCTGCGGTGCTCCAAGATGATAATACACTTCTTGTAACACTTGATAGCGGCCAAGCCTATATTGTGCCGGTTGGTGGTTTTGAAGCCCAAGGCAGTCAATTTCTAGTTCCCGGAAATTTCTTGGACACATTAGCGCCTATCGCGCCAGCTGCGCCTGCTACGACAACGACGACAGCGGGTACAAGTGGTGCGAATGCGGGTCTTATCGGTTTGGGTGTTGCTGCACTAGGCGGCATTGCTGCTGCTGTTGCTGGCGGCGGCGGGGATGATGACGGTCCTGCGGCTCCTCCGCCACCACCCCCAGACCCCAATGAAGTGCCTGTCGTGACAGTTGATTCCGCTGTCTCTGTTGCGGAAAATACAACGGCTGTGACATCGGCCTCAGCAACAGACGCTGATGCAGGTGATACGGTGACATTCTCGTTAAGTGGCACTGATGCGGCTTTGTTTAATATTGATAGCGCGACGGGCGATATTACCTTTGCTGCCGCGCCGGATTTCGAGAGCCCCAACGATGCGGGCGGTGATAATGTTTTCGATATTACGGTAAACGCCAGTGACGGTGAGGACACCTCATCTCAAGACGTTGCGATCACCGTTACAGACGTAAATGATGAGCCGGTTATTACGAGTGCTGCGGCTGTTTCAGTTGCGGAAAATCAGACGGCTGCCCTTACAGCGACTGCGACGGATCAGGACGGCGACGCGCTGACATTTTCTTTGTCTGGGACAGATGCGAGCCTGTTTGCGATTGACGCGACAACGGGTGTGATCACCTTTATCGGCGCCCCTGATTTTGAAATGCCCGGTGATGCGGGCGCGGATAATGTCTTTGACGTAACAGTCAGTGTTACAGACGGCACTGCCACAACCTCACAAGATGTCGCGATTACTGTGACGGATGTGGTTGATGTTGTTACGGGCCTTGAAAATAGTGATGATACGCTTACCGGCGGCTCGGGCGCAGATATGTTGGACGGGCTATCAGGTTTCGATACGCTTATGGGACTTGGCGGAGATGATATATTAGTAACTGATGGCATGGATATATCACTTGATGGCGGTGCCGGTGTTGATACGGTGGATTTCTCAGGTGTGACAGGGGTGGATGCTATATTTGACTTTGGGTTAGCAAATATAGACGGTTCTGATGCGAATATAAACTCAATAATCGACCTGCTGAACGGTAATACAATCATTCCATTTGCCGAAGGGGCTTTTGCTTCGAATTTGATTGAGAATGAAAATGTGATTGGATCCGATTTTAATGATTTTATCGTGGGTACGGATCTCGTAAATACGCTAGATGGGGGTGATGGCAACGACATTCTTATAGGCTTAATTGGTGACGATGTCTTAAATGGCGGCCCTGGAAACGATGTGCTTTTTGGTTCTGAAGGGGACGATGTCATAAATGGCGGGGATGGTGATGATACGCTTGATGGTTTCACCGGGAACAATATTTTGGATGGCGGTCCAGGTAATGATACCGCTGTCATTGCCACGCCTGGTGATGATGTCATTCTCATCGATAATGGCGACGGGACGTTCACATCTATAAATAATACGTTTGATGTCATTGACGAATTAGTAAATATTGAAAATTTTGAATTTGCTGATGGTACGCCTGTTGAAGTATCGGATGCGATTGTTGGAACAAGTAGCGATGATATGCTCACGGGCACGGCCGATGATGATATCCTTGAAGGCCTAGCGGGTAATGATACCGTGTCTGGCGGAGCAGGCAATGACACTATTGACGGTGGTGCTGGACAAGATATTTTGGAAGGCCAAGACGGCGATGATATATTGATAACCGATGGTATGGACGAATTTCTCGATGGTGGTGCAGGGATTGACACTGTAGATTTCTCAGGGGTTGTTAATATTGATACTGAAAACGCAATTTCTAGCTTTACTAATCGAGATGGAGAGCTTGTTAATCTAAGTGTGGTTATAGATTTGTCCGCTCCAGAGCTAGTACTAAGCGCCGATATAATATTTGCTGGTGATAATGGAGTGGCTACCTCTACAGGACTCCAGAGTGTTGATAATGTTATCGGAACGAATTCCAACGATTTAATTATTGGCAATGGGCAAGATAACGTACTTGATGGAGGGCTTGGCTCGGATTTTATCAGTGGCGTTGCAGGAAATGATGTAATTAATGGCGGTCCAGGATCGGATATATTAATAGCCGGAGATGATGGGAGTAACGTATTAAATGGTGGTCCTGGGAATGATGTCCTTTTTGGAGCATCCGTTATTGACGGCATGGACATCTTAAATGGAGGCGACGGAAACGATCTTATATTTTCTGGATTTAACGATGATATTATTAATGGCGGGGATGGCGATGATGTTATATTTACATTTGATAGTGGTAATAATATAATAGATGGTGGTCCGGGTAATGATACCGCGCTTTTGGGTGTTTTGGGCAATGATATTGTCCTGATAGATAATGGGGACGGTACTTTTACATCTACAAATAATACTTCAGATTCTGTTAACCAGCTGAGTAATATCGAAAATTTTGAATTTACGGATGGCACGCCCGTTCCTGTATCGAATGCACTATCAGCAAAACCTGATGTTGATGTGCTGACCGAAGACGATTTAGTTGATCCTGCCGAGGTGTTGGATGATACGGCATTTGTTCCTATGGATGTGTTTGAAATCGCTTAACTTACACGCTTTCGTAACACGGCCATATGATCGTGGACGTAAATAAGTGCATAGGATATAGTCCTGCAAATCTGGCCCTCTATATAGAGGGTCGTTTTCGGTGGGGGCGTGAGTGCCGACCGCGAAGATTAACAAGAGGTCGTGTGAGTAAATCAAGTGGAACAGACAGTCCGAGACCTGGCCTGCTAACATGGCTATTGGCGATGAAGCGACAATTGCCGGGTTATTTTTGGC
>CAZNCJ010000042.1:0-20000 GCA_964571595.1 uncultured Caulobacterales bacterium
AGTTTCGATGACGGTGAACATGATATTACGGGCTTCAGCATTCATTTTATCGAACGATGTAAAACTAAACCGTTTGACACAAGTAGAATATCACGCCGTTATAAGACTAAAAATTCCCAAGTCATTTAAGCGAAAATATATTCATGAGATTACTCGGCGAGATGTCTCACGCATACATCAGTCCATGAGTGATATGAAACCTAGGGCGAATAAAACTGTAATGGTATTGTCCAAGTTTTTTAACTGGTGCGAACAAAATGAATATCGCCAAGATCATACAAATCCCTGCAGACATGTAAAAAAATACAAAGAAGAATCCCGGCAGCGGTTTTTATCGCATGAGGAACAAGAGAGGCTTAAACAAGCATTACTTCAGGCAGAACAAGAAGAGTTCGCTACAATCTACACTATTGAAGCTATCCGGATGTTGAAATTTACGGGTGCGCGCTTGCGGGAAATATTGGATTTAAAATGGGAGTTTATAGATTATGAGCTAGGCGTTTTACACCTACCAAAATCTAAAACTGGGGCTAAAACCATCTATCTTAATCCACTGGCGTTAGAGGTCTTGGATCGGATAATTAAGCAAAAGGATAATCCCTACGTTTTTTGTGGGGTAAAACAGGGACAACCGATAATCAACATACAAAAACCATGGCGGCGTATCCGGGCAATGGCTGATCTTGATGATGTTCGACTCCATGATTTGCGCCATACCTTTGCAAGTGTCGCCGTCATGAATGGCATGTCTTTACCTATAGTAGGGGCGTTACTTGGGCATTCTAAACCTCAGACAACGGTGCGATATGCACATCTTGCGGCTGACCCATTGCGAGAAGCAGCTGAATTTATTGGGGAGAAAATGTCAGGAACGTGACATATTACCTACAAAGAGGAGCTAAATTTCACTTAGCGGATTAGTTCGTCGACCGATTGTGTTTGCAATGGTCGAGCAGACAATTTGAACTGGAGTTAAAGAAATACGGGTTTTTATAATGTTATATTGATTGTCATTTTGTTATCCCATATTAGTATTTTTCAATTAATATTGAAAATTCGTAAGTATTACAGTCTTTTAGTGTAGGTAACTTGTGGTGTGCATTGTAGGGTATATTCTTAGATAATATTTTGCAATATTTCCAAAAATAGCGATATGTGACCGAATTTAGCAAGCGCATGGTTATCTTGTGCTAAATAAAACCCTTAGCTGAATTATGAGGTCATTCTGTCTAATAATCCCATGATATCCACCCAAATTTTCTTACCGGTTGTCGAGAGATTACGAATCGGAGGATTTAGAGCTCAGCCTATTTTAGAGTCTCTTAATATTGAACGAACTCTTTTGTCGGATGTGAACGAAACTGTTGCGCTTCAAAAGTACATCTCCTTTTTTGAAGCGGCAGCTGAGGTAACTAAAAACCCTTATTTTGGTGTCGATGCTGGTAAATCTATAAATTCAGATAGCCTGGGCGCCTTGGGTTTTCTATTTGCCTCTGCGCCTACTCTGAAAGATGCCCTTGAAGGCCTTGCAAGTTATTTAAGCGCCTTACAGGAGGGAACGCATATGCAGCTAGATATCTCAGGTGAGTTTGTTCGATATGAGTATCAGATATCAGACAATAATATTGCCCCTCGACGGCAGGATAGTGAATATTCTCTTGCAGCAACGGTGAGTATGATATCGCGGTATGTGGGACGTCAGTTTAAACCTTTAGAGGTTTCCTTTGAGCATGCCAGGGTCGGATCTCATAGCTATTATGAGAATTTATTTGATTGTCATGTGTTCTTTGGTCAAGGCACAAATTATGTGATGTTTGAACATGAGGCATTGAAACTGGGGTCACCGTCAATAAGTAAAAAACTATATCCTATCATTTCCGAACATTTGCAAAGGGTGATCAAGTCTAAAAATCTGATAACAACTTTTAGGGACGAGGTAGACGCCATAATTTCACCAGATGTCTTAGAACAAGGGGTAACTATGGGGAAGGTTGCAAATAAGTTGAATATATCGGAGTCTACTTTGGCACGACGCTTACGGGCCGAAAATTCATCATTTAATGATGTTCTAAATAACAAAAAGGTAGCGGTGGCGAAACGGTTATTGGCTCACAGTAACAACTCAATCAATCAGGTTGCTATGAGAGTGGGGTACTCTGAAAATGCTAGTTTTACGCGGGCCTTCAAAGCTTTGACTGGTATGACCCCGGATACATATAGAAAATCTCAAAACGGCCCTTAGGGTGTTTGTAATTCACCAATGGGTACGCCCTGATGAATGGCTTTGCGATAATCTTGCGGCGACAGTCCGGCCCAGCGTGCAAACGCTCGCGAAAACGTGCTATGTTCAGAGTAACCAAGTTTTAGTGCAGTTTCGGTCAAAGAAATTATCTTTTTAGTCTTAAACTCAAAAGTTACGATTTGCATGCGGCACTCATCTAACAGATGTTGGAAAGAGAGACCTTCAGCCGTTAATCTCCTACGTAAAGTTCGGCTGGTCATGCCGATTTTTTTCGCAATATCTTCTTGGCGAACGGGGCCTGTTTCAAGACTTTCTAGTATCAATTGGCGGACGCGCGCGCCCATTGTCATACTTCTATTCTTTGTGACCAAGCATTTAGATAAATAGGATATGCAGGAAGACGGAGTTTTTGATGGATTTGGCAGAGGCTTTTCTAAAACTGAAGCGGGGAAACTTATGACATTCGTACTTTGATTATATAGACATCGATTCCTGAGTTTGTCGGAGACGAGTGAAGTTGCCGCGCTTAATGGGGCTTCAAACATAATGTCGAGATTGGTCCAGAGGTCTGGGGCAGAACGCGTTAAAAACCCTGCGTATACGCCTAGAGAATACATTGCGTCTTGGTGGCGTGGCCAAATCTCTGGATCTAAGATTTTATAGCTCAGAGTAGCCAAACCATCATTCACTGATAAATTTAATATGGAATTGTCTTGAATGAGCGGAAAGTACTCGCATATTTTTTTCAAAGCTCCGCCTACACTCTGGGACTCTAGAATGACTTGTCCAACAATACCGCGTTCTCTAAAATCGTAATTGAGACCTGTGTTCCAGGCTAAGTTTGTTGGTCCAGCTTTGCCGAGTTGTTCGAGCCAATCAACAAAACTTGCCAGATCCAAAACCTCATTATTAGGGTTTAATTTAATCGTTGAGATTTGGTTCAATGATGAGCAATCAAGTGCATTTACCGCGTTAGTCCAGTGCGATATGACACCTTGATCAAGGTGTATTCTATTCATAACTTCACCATTGTTTTTATGAAGAATATGTCAGTGCCTCGTCATTGCGCTTGATAATGGGCGTCAAAAAATTGACTAATTCTGCAAAGGTGACGTAATTTGCTAAATTTTGATGCCAAAATACTTTTTTGAGCAAATAATCTGTCCGAATTGGACAAGCTTTGATACGATGTGTCCATAAATTTGAGGACTCAATCAAAGATCAAGAGCTACGGCTTACGGAGACAAGATGAAACTCAATGTCGATTTTGATGTTAATAGTTGGACTGCAAGATGGGCGGCTATTTTCTTAGGTACTGTTGGCGTTCTTTCATTCATTGTACAGCCAGGCTTGGTACAGGGCTTTGTAACTGAGTTAGGCTTGTCGGAGTTGCAGGCCAATAATCTCGCTTTTGCTGAGATGTTGGGAATGGCTCTGGGGACGGTCGCCACGATATTTTTGACACGGACTGTTAATTGGCGCAAAATTTTGTTTGGGGCAATTTTAATTGCGGTTGCGGGCAATGTGTTATCTGCAATATGGGGGTCGCCAGATCTTTTGAAATTTTCAAGATTTTTCACCGGATTAGGCGCAGGTGCCATCACAGGGCTTAGTTTCACCATAGTTGGCATGACAAGCAAGCCAGAGCGCAATATCGCCTATTATCTTGTACTATTGCTCACATATGGCGCCGTGGGGCTTTGGGCAATGCCCACAGCTTTTGCGACGATCGGCCTAAAAGGTATTTTCATATTTTGGGCGGTTGTAACGCTTCTAGCCCTTTTGACAGTCAAGCATGTCCCGACGTCTAGCGATAGCCGTGTTGTGGCTAGTCCAACTGCAGCTCAACTAAAGCTACCTTTCTTGTTGCTCGCCCTAGCAGGGATTTTGGTTTACAACTCAGCTATAGGCTTGGCGTGGGCTAATCTGTTTTTGATTGGGATGGATATTCGCCCAGATGAGCAAGCGATTGCTAATGCGCTATTGTTGGCTCAGTTTATTGCAATTCCGGGTGCTCTGATAGCCGCCTTGATGTCAGACAGAATCGGCCGCTGGATTCCTTTAGTTTTGGGTATTTTCGGCGGGGCAGCATTCATAGCCTACCTTCGATTTGAATCCAGTTACCTACCTTTTGTAATCGGGGTTTGCGGGTTTAATTTCATGTGGAATATGGTGCTCCCTTTCATTCTTGCAGCAGTGGGAGACATGGACGAGAAATCTCGTATGGTCACGCCAGCTATTGCGATGCAAATGGTGGGTATTGGATTTGGTCCATTTTTTGCCGCGATACTTCTAGGACAAGGCGGCGGCTTTAAGGCTATAGAATCTTTAACAGTCATTTTGTTGCTGATCAGCTTTGTTATGATTGCTATTCCTATGCTAGTTCACAAAGGGGCCTTAGCTAAGAAACTTAATATTGCCACAGATAGTTAAATGAAACGCATTCTAATGATGGAGGGTAATACCCTGAAGGCGCGTACCAAAGCGGCCGAGTTAAATGTCAGAAATGCTGGTCAGGTATATACGGATGCGGTTAAAGCACATTTTCCTGATCTGGAAATTGATACCGTAAATGCTGCTGACGAGGGTGAGATGCCGCCTCACGGCCGCGGGCTGACGTCCTATGATGGCCTTATTATTGGCGGCTCAGGCCTTCATGCTTACGATCAGACATTTGCTGTTACCAATCAAATCAAAATGCTTGAGGACTTTGCACAAACTGGCAAGCCCATCCTTGGAAGTTGTTGGGGGCTGCAAATCGCCGTTATGGCTGCGGGCGGACGCGTTGAACTCAGCCCGAATGGGCGAGAAATTGGAATTGCTCGCAAATTGGAATTGACTGAGGCTGGAAGAGCTCATCCTTTCATGGCCGGTAAGCCTAGCGTATATGATGCACCCTGTATTCATTATGACGAAGTTAGCCAACTACCAGATAATGCTATCCTCCTAAGCAGTAATGCCCATAGTGCGGTACAAGCCGCAATCGTACCTGTTGGTCAATCAGAGGTTTGGGCGGTTCAATACCATCCTGAATTCGACTTGCCACAACTCGGCATGCTTCTAACACTCTATGAAAAAAATATGTATGAACAGGGCTTCTTGAGGGACCGTAAAGAATTTGAGGAGTATCACAGTTTGATATCCCAACTTGCCGCTAATCCTCAGGATAAATCAGCGGCATGGCGCTTGGGCGTTGATAGTGATATTACGGATGACGCTGTGCGCCGCGCCGAAATAATTAATTGGGTTAATCATGTTCGCTAAGCTGAACCTGAGAACTAAGGACTAGGCTTATGGGTGAAATTATTGCTGCTGGTTTGGTGAGCCATGTCCCGACTATCATGTTGCCAAAAGACGTTCGTTATGAAATTTACGAAGGTAAGGATACGAGCTTAATAGCGGGTTTTAATCGTATCCGATCTGAGAAACTTGACGCGCTAAAACCAGACTCAATTATCGTGTTTGATACACATTGGGGAACTTTAGTTGAGTTTGTTGTTACGTCTCATGAACGCCGCAAAGGCAAATATACGTCTGAAGAATTACCTCGCGGTATGAGTCAGGTCCCCTATGACCTTAAAGGGTCGCCGGAACTTGCCAATTTACTAGCTGATGGCATTAATGCTCAAGGTTCAAAATGTACACCGATTGATGACCCTTATCTGCCTATTCATTATCCAACGGTCAATGTTGCGCATTATTTGAACCGCGGTGAAGAATGGTTAACGATTGGCTGCAACCAATGCGCGGATAGCGATGATTACCTTACCGTTGGACGCGGGGTTGGCGAGGCCATTCGCAAATCCAATAAGCGTGTCGTCTTGCTCGCTAGTGGGTCTATGAGTCATACATTTCATCCTTTTAAAACAATTGGGAATTATGAGTCCGCTGATCCCAAAAATATCTTTACTAAGGAAGCTAGAGAAGCTGACTATGAGCGCCTTGAATGGTTCAAGCAGGGCGACCATGCATCGGTTATCAAAACCATGCCTGAGTATCTGCGCTATAAACCTGAAGGGCGGTTTGGACATTATCTTATGATGATTGCGGCCATGGGCGGCGCTGATTGTAAGGCAAAGGGAGAGCTTTATAGTGAATACGAAAACTCAGTCGGAACCAGTCAGGTGCATGTGTGGTTTGACCGTCCAAGTGAGGGTTGGACGTTAGCTGCATAATTAATGACCGTTTCTGCAAAGCAGAACGTAGTTCATGTACCTATGGGTTATGAATATAGATAGATTCAATATATAGGCCGACATGCAATATCCATTTTCCTATTCTAAAGACCCACATGTGGACTTATCCTCCCATGATGCCTTTAACGAAGGTGCCCCATTTGCAACCTTCGACAGGATGCGCCGTGAGGACCGTGTGGCGTGGTGTGAAGAAAAAGACGGGCGAGGGTTTTGGTCAATAACACGCCATGAAGACCTGATGGCGGTGAATAAGAATGTAAGAGTTTTTAGCTCTGCAAAAGGTATCCGTATTGAAGATCAAACTGAAGAAGAATATGAAGCGCGAAAAACGTTCCAAGAAACAGACCCGCCAGAACATAGCTATTTTCGTATGCTCGTTAACGCAGCTTTTTCAAAACAGCACATGGCGCAATATGAGGATCAAATTCGTCAGATTACCCGCGATCTGATTGAACAGTGTTTAGACATCGGAACTTTTGATGCTGTAGATAAAATTGCGCGCCAGCTTCCTATGCGCATGTTAGGTCAAATAATAGGGGTTCCCGATAAAGATTCAGATTGGCTGGTAGAGAAGGGAGATGCTTTAATTTCTAACTCTGATCCTGATTACACAGATTTCGTGGTTGATAAGGTCGATACCGAAGAATACCGCTTGCTCCCGTTTCGGTCTCCTGCAGCTGTTGAGCTTTTTGATTACGCGGATGATTTGATGAAGCGTATTGAAAAAGGTGAAAAACTTGGCGCATTGAACTTGGTGCTGAGCGAAGCCAAAAACGGAAAGAAAATGACAAATGGAGAGTTCAGAAACTTCTTCTGTCTTCTGGTTGCGGCCGGAAATGACACAACGCGCTATAGTATTGCTGCGACAATTCACGCCTTGGCCAACAAACCTGAATTGCTTGAGCAACTACGCGACGCTGATAAAGCCTTCACCGGGCTGGCGGCTGATGAAATGATCCGCTGGGCGGCGCCAACAACGCATTTTCGAAGAACGGCTCTGGAAGACATTGAGCTGCATGGTAAGCAAATCAAGAAAGGCGATAAGGTCGTACTTTGGTTTACGGCGGGGAACCGCGACGAAAACATGTTTGAAAACCCTTATGAGATTGACTTTACACGTAAGCCTAACCGCTTCCTATCGTTCGGGCAGGGCGGCCCGCATGTATGTCTTGGAATGTGGCTTGCTAAGTTAGAAGTACGCGTTGTTTTAGAAGAGCTAGCGCGTAATGTAGCGTCGATAAAACAAACCTCTAAACACAGCTATCTGCGGTCTAATTTTATTTTAGGTATAAAAAAGCTACCCGTAGAAATGAAGGGGATATAAGTCATGGCTATATCATTAGATAATTTTTGTGACCCTAAAGATGCGGGACGCGTTCGTGTGTTATTTGCTGACCAACTTGGTCTGGCGCGCGGAAAGTATGTGCCGCGTAAGTTTGCAGAAAAAGGCGAGGCGCGTTTTTGTGTTGGAGCTTATGCTGTGACTTATGCAAAAGACCTTATTGCGGCTCCCGGCGCAGGGGTGGAGGATGGTCTACCAGATTTGGAGGCGAATTTTGATCTTAACAAGGCGCGCCAAGGTTGGGAACAGAATACGGCGGTCGCGATTGCTGACCTTGTGGTAGATGGAAAACCAGCGGGTCTATGTGGCCGCTCTGCGTTAAAACGAGCCATCGCTAAATGGGATAACCTTGGTTTAAAACCTATGATTGGCTTTGAAACGGAAGCCTATATTTTTCAAAAAAATGATGAAGGCGACTGGGTGCCCTACGATACGCCAGGCGCTTTTGTTTATGGCACGGGGCCGTTTACTGACCCAGAAGGTCTTATCGATGATGTGTGGGCTATTGCGGAAAAAGGCGGACTTCCCGTCGAGTCGTTTAACGCCGAATTTGACTCGCCTCAATTCGAGTTAACACTCAGCTTTGATGAAGCCTTGAAAGCTTGTGATGATATTTTCCTCTTCAAGCAAATGGCGCGTGAGGTCTTGTACCGCAAAGGATATCTTTTGTGTTTTATGCCCAAACCTATCGAGAATTTGTCGGGTACGGGCCTTCACATAAATTTCAGTCTGCAGGACAAAGCAGGTAAGAATATATTTGAACGAGAAACTGAGCGCGGGCCTTTACCTGATATTATGGCTGGGTGCGTGTCTGGCCTTGTAAAGCATCATGAGTCTTTGGGCGGAATTTTAGCACCAACGGTTAATTCTTATGCTCGTTTGCAGCCCGCGAGCCTATCTGGCTACTGGGCAAATTGGGGCTATGATCATCGGGGTGTTGCTGTACGTATTTCTGCTGAGCATGATGGAGGGTCTCGAATAGAGCACCGTGTCGGCGATTGCGCAGTCAGTCCCTATGTTGCAGTTGCCGCTGTTTTAAATGCGGCTATGCTTGGTTATGAGGGGAAATATGATTTGCCAGAAGCAGAGACCGGTGATGGTCTCGAGACAGTAAATACTGAACGGCATATTGCTGATACTTTAGGTGAATCCCTAGATTTGCTAGAAAAAGATACGGCTTTAACGACTGCGATGGGGCAACTCTTAATTGATAATTATATTGCAATTAAGAGGGCAGAAATTGGTGAGCTCGAAGGTAAAACTCATGCCGAGATTTTTGAGTATTATGCACCTTTTATATAGCGTCTTTTTAAACGGAAAATTATCATGAGACCCAGATTTGATGTTGAGGGCGTATCTATATCTCCAGACCATTTTATTGGCGGGCAGCGCGTAAGTTCTGATAAAACGTTTCAAACGCGATGCCCGTTTAATTGGGACCACCTATTAGGTCAAATGTCACGCGGGGACGCACAGACGGCTAAGCTTGCAGTGGATGCAGCCGAGGCCGCATTTCCAACATGGGCAGCTCTAACAGCCAAAGAGCGTGGCGCCCATTTGCATAAACTTGCTGATCTGATTGATGCCAATAAAGATGATATCGCGATAGCCGAATGTATGGATATGGGCATGCTGTTGGAAAGTCTTAAGTTACGGCTTGTTCCGCGCGGTGCGCTTAACTTTCGTAACTATGCCGATATTGCGATTGAACATGAAGAACGAGTCTGGTCGTCAAAAGGAACACTAAATCGCGTCATCCGTATGCCGGCGGGCCCGGCGGTTATTATCACGCCATGGAATGCCCCCTTTATGCTTTCAACTTGGAAATGTGCCCCAGCCTTAGCTGCGGGCAATACGGTCATTTTAAAACCAGCTGAGTGGTCGCCTTTATCGGCCTCATTACTAGCCGACCTCATCCAAGAGTCTGGTATGCCGCCTGGTGTTTTCAATATCGTTCAAGGTTTCGGTAGTGATCTTGGTAGTGCGCTTGTCTCTGACCCGCGCGTCAAACGAATATCATTTACAGGATCTGTGCCTACAGCGCGGATTATTGGCAAAGCGGCGGCGGATAATATTGTTCCCTTTACAGCGGAGCTCGGCGGCAAGTCTCCAATTGTTGTATTCGCAGATTGCGACATTGATGCGGCAGCCAAAAAAGCAGCTGGTCAATATGATGATAGCGGACAAGTCTGTATGGCGGGAACCCGCCTCTTAGTTGAAGAGCCTATTCGAGATGAGTTCTTAGAAAAGTTTCATAGCTATACGGACCAACAGGTCATGGGTGATAGCCGTGATAACGACACGACTATGGCGGCTATGGTTCACCCCGTTCATGTTGAACGCGTTATGGGCTTTATTGAGCGTGCTCGGAAGAATGGCGATGAAATAGTGCGCGGCGGGAAACGCTTTAAAGATGGTGAGCTTTGGGTCGAACCAACGTTGATTTTCCCTAAGGATAATAATTCCGAAGTTGTACAAAGCGAGATTTTTGGCCCTGTCTTAACTTTCCAAACATTTAAAGATGAGGCGGAAGCTATTGAACTCGCTAATTCGACAGTGTTTGGATTATCGGCGATGATTTATACGGGGAGTGGAGAACGTGCTAACCGTGTGGGCCGAGCAGTTCGAGGGGGAACTGTCTGGGTGAATACTTTCTTAGTAAGAGATCTTACAGCGCCGTTTGGCGGTGTTGGGCAAAGCGGTATTGGCCGTGAGGGTGGGGATTATGCTCTTGAGTTCCATTCGGACTTGAAGACTTTACAAATTCTCGATGGGTCTTGCCGCTAGGTTTATGGATTACAGTATAAAAAAGTACCTAAATCAAAGGGACTTTTTTATTTGTGATTTAATGGCTCTAAATATCAGGGAGTGTCTTACGCTCTAATGTTGTTCCTGCTTTGAAAGATGCGGCGACTTCATGCCAATAGCCCGCAATTTTTTCTTGAGGAGCTATCGGAAGAAGCTCTTCGACGGGTGAGTCAAATAATTCCAAAGCAAAGTCGCCTTTGAAGCAGCGGCCAAGTTCGACATCAAAGCTGGACATCGTCACCACTTCTGTTAGCGAGTCTGTACCGTTTGTTTCGATAGCGGGATACCAGCGGTGATGAACCATTGGGTGAGCATTTACAAAACCTGGCTTCTCGGCCTGACCTGTTATCGTCAGAGTGCCTTCAGCTAGGCGGCGATCAAAGGCAGCTAATGTTGCTCCAAATTTTCCGCCTGCCTCTAAACGTGGACCCCCTTTACCAATATAAGCGGGGCGGCTCATCTGAATGCTGCCAAGTTTTTTAGGATAACCTTGATGCTGCCCACGGATGACGGCAAATTCTTTATCAACCCAGATGAAAACACATCGAGAATAGGTCTTGCCGCGATATTTACATCTAACGACGATAAACATCTCTTTATATTGACCCCGAATAGGGTCCAGATGTTCATTAAAGCCATCAGAACAGCTTTGCCATTCAGCCCAGATAGCTGCTACGGCGCCTGGGTCCTCATCCGCTAGTGTGACGCCTTCTGGTAATAAGGCCGCAACCGCTGACGGGTCTGTACGATATTCCATTGTGATAAGCTCCCCAGAATAATGCCAAGGGACAGGGGGTAGGATAGCGGATTTTCCGCTAGGCGTGCGAGGGTAGTAGAAATTACTCATATGCTTATCTCCTTTTGAGAGGCTATACGCTAGCATAGCGAAAAAAACTTTACATATTCGGACGACATAACGATTTTACCTAATGTAAATGAATGGTGATTGTCCTCAATTGCCAAGTGCCGAAATATACATCATGAAAAAAGAGAATTATAGCAAGATAAGGACGTGTCATGACAAATGAATACCGTAAAATTCTCTTAGGCGGTTACCCTATTTTAACAACGCGTCACGGCGATGAACTCGTAACGCGCGATGGACGTAGTGTCGGTATCGATGAAGCTGTGCATTTGCCGCCAACAAATGCGTCAAAAGTTGTTTGTGTCCATCTTAATTATCATAGCCGTGTAGATGAGTTTATCACCAAACTGCCATCAGCTCCCACTTACTTTCACAAGCCGCTCACTTCGCTTAATTCACACAAAGGCGACATTGTCAGGCCTGAGCGTTGTAAATATCTCAATTATGAAGGCGAGATAGCTATCATTATAGGTAAGCATTGCCGTAATATTAGCCCAAGTGAAGCTGGGGACTATATTGCAGGTTATAGTATCTCTAACGATTACGGCTTGCATGATTTCCGCGATACGGATGCGGGGTCAATGCTACGTGTAAAAGGGTCTGACACGTTATGCCCACTTGGCCCTGGTCTTGTTGAAGGATGGGATTTTCGCAGTAAACAAATAAGAACCATGGTGAATGGTAAGGTTGTTCAAGACGACAACACAGATAATATGGAATGGGATATGCATTATCTCGTCGCAGATATTGCGCGTAATATCACGCTTCTTCCTGGTGATGTGCTGCTATCCGGCACGCCTGCTAATAGCCGTCCATGCGTCCCTGGCGATGTTGTAGAGGTCGAAGTCGAAGGGCTCGGAAAGCTAACTAATCAGATCGTTCAAGGCACGGTTCCAATTCGCGATGATGTTGGCGCGCAGCCAAGCGAGTCCGAAGAAGTTATTTCAACGGCCATGGGAGGAGATTGGGAGTTCCGAGGTATTCGCGCGGCAGGTGGTCAAGGCGCAGCTTTTTACGAGTCAAAATTGAAAGACTAATATGCCGCTACCTGATGCTACACGATTTTATATAAATGGCGAATGGGCGGCCCCAAATAAGGCTCGCTTATCACCAATAATCAATCCGGCTACCGAGGCATCTGTCGGGGATGTTGCGTTGGGGAACGAGTCTGATGTTGATGTGGCCGTTGCGGCGGCCAAGACAGCATTTTCTGAGTTTTCGAAAACGTCTAGACAGCAGCGCTTGCAATGGCTTCGAGCTATAAATGACGGACTTGTTGCGCGCCAAGAAGATATGGCTCAAGCGATTAGCGCGGAAATGGGCGCGCCCATTACGGTGGCGCGTGAAGCACAAGCTCCATCTGGACCGCAGCATTTTGAGGCTACGATAAAAGTTCTGGAGTCCTATGAGTTTAATCAGAACCTTGGCGGGACTCAGTTACGTAAAGAGCCTGTCGGGGTTTGCGCGCTTATTACGCCGTGGAATTGGCCGATAAACCAAATTGCGATTAAGGTAGCGCCTGCCATTGCTGCAGGCTGTACCATGGTTTTAAAGCCAAGTGAGTTATCACCGCTTAGTGCCAGCCTGCTCGCGGAAATTATTCACGAGTCTGGTCTTCCTGATGGGGTGTTTAACCTTGTGCACGGCGACGGCCAGGGCGTAGGGGCGCCGCTCATCGCACATAAAGATATTGATATGGTCTCCTTTACTGGGTCTACACGTGCCGGCGTGGCCATATCTCAATCGGCGGCCCCTGATATTAAGCGTGTTTCTCTAGAGCTTGGCGGAAAATCAGCTGCTATTGTGATGCCCGATGCGGATATCGCTAAAGCTATTCCCTCAATTATAAAGGGCGTGATGTATAATAGCGGACAGTCCTGCAATGCGCGCACACGCCTGCTTGTACCAAGCTCTCTTTATGACGCCGTAGTCAATATTGCTATGCAGACTTGCAAAGGCCTAACGGTTGGCACCCCTGAAAGCGAAGATGTTTATTTGGGGCCTTTGGCAAATAAGCCTCAATATGTGCGCGTTTTAAAGATGATAAAAATTGGCATAGATGAAGGCGCAAAGCTTCTTTGCGGCGGCGTGGAAAAACCATCGGGCGTTGTGTCTGGTTACTATGTGAAACCCACATTATTCGGAAATGTAACGAATGATATGCGCATCGCGCGTGAAGAAGTGTTTGGCCCTGTCGTGACGTTGATGAAGTATGAGAGCGCGCAAGAGGCCATCGAAATTGCCAATGATTCAGAGTACGGTTTGTCAGGGGCAGTATGGAGCGCAAACCATGGCTCGGCCTGTGATGTGGCGTCCCAGTTAAGAACGGGAATGGTTCATATTAATGGCGCCGGACTTGATAGTGCCGCGCCATTTGGCGGCTACAAGAAATCAGGAAATGGCCGGGAATGGGGCGAGTATGGCCTAGAAGAATTTTTAGAGGTTAAATCCGTTTACGGCGCAAATATTTAAAAAGTAAAACTATGTCTCTGCAATTAAACGATTCATCATTGATAAAAACTGACGCCTTGATCAATGGGGAGTGGCGTGCCGCTACGTCAGGTCGTCGTTTTGAAGTAACAAATCCCGCAACTGCGCAGGTCATTGCGAGCGTTGCTAAATGCGCAGGGCAGGAGACTAAGTCCGCCATTAAATTTGCCGAAGCGGCCTTTGTAAAGTGGCGAGCCCTTACTGCGAAAGAGCGTGCAGCTTACTTGACTGCTTGGCATGATTTAGTTGTTGAGAACGTTGAGGACTTGGCCCAAATTTTGACGGCTGAGCAAGGTAAGCCTTTATCAGAAGCACGCGGAGAAATTCTCTATGGCGCCAATTATATCAAATGGTTTGCCGAGGAGGCCAAGCGGGTCTACGGCGATACAATTCCCGGGCAATCCGCTGATAAACGTGTGATCGTCATCAAGCAGCCAATCGGCGTCGTGGCCTGCATTACGCCATGGAACTTTCCGAATGCTATGCTTGCGCGTAAAATTGCGCCCGCTCTTGCAGCCGGAAATACAGTTGTATGCAAACCGGCTAATCAAACGCCCTTATCGGCTCTTGCGCTCGGTGAACTAGCAAACCGTGCGGGAATACCAGCCGGCGTTATAAATATTTTATGTGGAGTCACGTCGGAAATCGGCGAAGAAATCACCTCTAATCCGATTGTACGAAAGCTTACATTTACGGGATCAACGCCCGTCGGCAAAAAACTAAGTGCAGATTGTGCGGGGACATTAAAACGCACCTCTATGGAACTAGGGGGTAACGCGCCTTTTATCGTTTTTAATGATGCTGATATTGATGAAGCCGTTACGGGATTAATGGCTAGCAAATATCGGAATGCTGGGCAGACCTGTGTTTGCGCGAACCGTATATTTGTTCAAAGTGAAATTCACGATAAATTTGTCAGCGCCGTTAAAGCCGCGGTTGATAAACTGGAGGTGGGTAAAGGCACTGATGTAAATACAAATATAGGACCGCTTATTCACGAAGAGGCCGCAGGAAATGTGCGCTCACTCGTTAAAGACGCTCTAGAGCGCGGCGCTGAACTTGTCTGCGGAGAGGCTGTTACAGCCATTGAAGGTTCGGCCTTTGTAAATCCTTATCTGTTGACGGGCGCGAACAAATCTATGCGTGTCTTTAATGAAGAAATATTTGGTCCCGTCGCTCCGGTCTTTAAGTTCGAAACCGAAGCTGAGGTTATTGCGCTCGCTAATGAAACACCCTTTGGCTTGGCAGCTTATTTTTATGCACGTGATATTGGTCTAATTTTCCGCGTTTCGGAAGCATTGGATTACGGCATGGTCGGCGTAAACACAGGCGCGATTTCAAATGAAATGGCGCCTTTTGGCGGCGTAAAAGAATCTGGCCAAGGGCGTGAAGGCTCAAAATATGGCCTTGATGATTATCTAGAAATCAAATCCCTAACACTTGGAGGGTTAGACACATGAGCACAGTAAATACCAATGCAGCCTGGCAGGCCCGAAAAAACGCATCCATGGCACGCGGCGAAAGCAATCTCGCGCAGCTATATGTTGAGCGTGCTGAAGGGTCAGAAATGTGGGATGTTGAGGGCAAACGTTATATAGATTTTGCAACAGGTATAGCTGTTTGTAATACAGGCCATACTCATCCTAAAGTGACTAAGGCTGTTATTGAGCAAGTTAGCCGCTTTTCCCATACATGTGTGATGGTCACGCCATATGATAGCGCCGTGCGTTTGGCTGAAAAACTTAATGAGCTTGCGCCAGGGCCAACACCCAAAAAGTCAATGTTTGTTACAACAGGGGCGGAAGCCGTTGAAAATGCCATCAAAATAGCACGCGCTCATACTGGACGCCGCGCGGTGATTGCCTTTGATGGCGGATACCATGGGCGAACGAATTTCACGCTTGGCCTTACGGGTAAAAACGCGCCATATAAGCAAAGTTTCGGGCCGTTTCCCGCAGATATATATCGCGCGCCATTTCCAATTCCATTCCACGGGGTAACTGAAGAACAGTCCTTACGCGCCATCGATATGCTTTTTAAATGTGATGTTTATCCTAAAGACGTGGCGGCTATTATTCTCGAACCTGTACAGGGTGAGGGTGGATTTTATCCAGCGTCTAACAGCTTCCTTAAAGCGGTACGGACGCTGTGTGATGAACATGGGATTGTGCTCATCTTGGACGAAATCCAATCTGGGTTTGCGCGTTCAGGTAAATTTTTCTGTCATGAATACTCCGGTGTTGAAGCAGATCTTATAACTGTCGCCAAAGGTATGGCGGGCGGCTACCCGATTGCGGGCGTTGTTGGTAAGGCGGAGATCATGGACGCTCCTGAACCAGGCGGACTTGGGGGTACTTATGCGGGATCGCCCGTAGGCTGCGCGGCGGCGCTGGCTGTGATTGACGTCATTGAAGAAGAGAACCTTGTTCAGGCCTCTAATCGCATTGCGAAAACATTTAACAAACGCCTCTCTGCTTTGCAGGAAAAACATCCTGACATTATAGGTGACATTCGTACAGATCGCGGGGCGATGATGGCCGTCGAATTGGTGCAAGACGGTGATGCTGATAAGCCTAATGTAGACTTAACGGCTAAATTGGTTTCGGAGTGTTACGACCGCGGGCTAGTGGTACTACGTTGCGGCATACGCGGCAATGTATTCAGGTTTTTACCCGCTTTGACAATTTCAGATGCTAGGATTGATGAAGGCTTTGATATATTTGATACGGCTTTACAGGCCTGCCTTTAAATCATCACGCCATATCGATTATACAGAGCTAAGGGGTTGGCGTTAACATCATTATTATTAACGACGTTATCGCCAGGCCCGCAAAACTAGCGACAAGCGGTATAATCGTGCCGTTATAACTTTGGCCAATCAGTGTGCCTATAGCGACGGCTAAGCCTGAAGATAAGGTCGCGACAAAGGCTGCTCCAACACCTGCGAGATGTCCTACGGGTTCCATCGCCATAGCGTTGAAGTTGCCGAATAAAAACCCGTGAACAAAGAAAACGAGGCAAGCCCAAACCACAAATAAATTAAGGGGGATTGTAGCGCTATTGATTAGCAAAATGAGCAGTCCGAAAGACGTCGCGCATTTTAAGAGAAGTGCGAATTTACATAAACGTCTCATGCCTAGCCGTAAAACAAGTTTTGCATTCACCACCGTAGCTAATCCGCAACATAATGCTAGGATTGCAAAATAAAGAGGAAATTTGTCTGTGACACCGTAATTTTTGGCGAAAACCTGAGGGCTACTCATAAGAAAACCATAAAAGGCCCCCATCATGAGACCCGCCATGATAGTTCCTAAAAGACAGATACGAATTTTAGCAACTTCGGCAAATCCTGACAGAATTAATTTTACTGAAAAGATGCGTCTATATTCGGGCTTAAGAGTTTCTGACTGACGAAACCCAAACCAGATTAAAGACATAAATGAACTGGCAAACAGAACATAAAAAATCTCACGCCAACTCGCGATGCTCAAAATGAATTGACCGATAGCGGGTGCTATGGCGGGAACTATAATGAAAAAACTCATCATAATGGAGAGAATTTTAGCCATCTCACGGCCCGCGTATAAATCACGGATAATGGATGTGCTGACGACGCGAGGGCCAGCCGCACCAAGGCCTTGTAAAAGGCGTCCGGCCAGAAGGCTATTAAAGCTGTTGGCGAAGATACAGATGAGAGTCCCAAGCATAAAAATGCCAAAACCTGCGAAGACTAGAGGTCGGCGTCCGAAGCTATCGGATAGGGGCCCATATAAAATTTGCCCGATTGTAAGACCTAATAAGATCGCACTAATAATAAGCTGCGGTGAATTTTGACTGGGCGCGCCTAAGTTTTCTCCAATGGTCCCTAAGGCAGGTAACATCATATCGGTAGACATAGCCGACATCGACACCATGAGGGCCAACATCAACGTGAACTCAATTACTGAGAGTTTGTTATGTGGTTTTACATGGTCTTTGATGGGAGACAAATTATTGGCTCTCGGGCGTTCTTACAATCATCCCGTCCATTTTGTCTGTGACGATGATTTGACAAGACAGGTGAGAATTAGCCTGAACATCCTCAGCAAAGTCGAGCATGGATTGCTCCATTTCATTCGGCGCCCCAGTTATTGCGGTGAATTTTTCATCAATATAAACATGGCAGGTCGCACAAGCGCAGGCCCCGCCGCAATCAGCGTCGATGCCGATGACTGAATTACTAACGGCAGTTTCCATAATGCTATCACCATTCTTGGCGTCAACTGTTTGTTCCGAACCATCATGAGCGATGAAGAGGATTTTAGTCATTGGATTGTCCTTATTTTTTAAATGCCGCAGCTATCTCTTTTAGAGGTTGCTGCGTGTCTGAGAGCTGTTCTGGAGACACTTTAGCTTTTGCTAAAATCAAGCGTTTTGCGATCATGAATTCCGGAGGACTATTGATAGCATCCGCTGCAATGAGGACATCATCTTTGAAATAGAAGATCGCGAATTTTTTGTCTTCAATAGAACCTCTAACAACAAAATTATCATAGTCTGTCGAAAGGCCTGCGATTTGTAGTTTTATATCATATTGATCAGATCAAAACCATGGGCAGTCGAGTTTTGGACTCGGCTTATCGAGAATTGCGGCTGCAATTTGTTTGCCTTGCTCAATCGCATTATGAACGCTTTCAAGACGTCCCGTGCGGCCATAGGGAAGAATGTTGCGTTTAGCACAATCCCCAGCCGCATAAACATGAGTGATATTTGTACGCGCGTCTTGGTCTACCACGATGCCGTCTTCACATGTGATGCCAGCGTCTTCGGCCAGTTTAATATTAGGCAAAATGCCGATTCCAATCAGGAGAGCATCACAGGATAATGTTTCGCCTGTAGATAAAGTGACACTAGCAACTTTTCCGTCTTTACCGTTAATGGCAACGGCCGATGTGTCTGTTTTAATATTGACGCCGTGACTATTGTGTAAATCTGAGTAGAAGGCGCTGATTGCGGGGCTGGTCACTCGGGCTAGAACGCGGTCTGCGAGCTCTAACACAGTGACCGTCATCCCTAAAGCATTGGCTACCGCAGCCGTTTCTAGGCCTATATAGCCTGCGCCAATAATGACGAGGTTCTTGCCTTCTGTTACATGAGGACGAAGGTCGTCAACATCTTTGAGACTGCGCAAGCCATAGACATTTTCAAGCTGCGCACCTTCTATAGGGAGCTGACGATTTCTAGAGCCAGTAGCGAAGACAAGATAGTCGAAATTTAAAGTTTTCTCATCAGACGTTTTGGCAATGTTTGTTTCAACGTTAACATCGGTTACTGTGCAATCTGTGAGAATATCAACATTTTGCGTTTCAAACCATTCGGCAGGTTTAAAATAAAGACGGCTCTCTTCAAGCTCGCCTTTCAAATAGGCTTTGGACAATGGCGGGCGCTGATAGGGAAGGGAAGGTTCGTCCCCCACAATTGTTATCGCCCCTTCAAATCCGCCCTGCCGTAGTGAAGTCGCTGTCTGCGACCCAGCCTGACCCGCCCCTATGATGAGAACGCGTTCATTAGACATTTAGGCTTTGTTCTTCTTTAAATCGAGTGCGACATCGACGATCATGTCTTCTTGTCCGCCAACCATGCGGCGGCGGCCGAGTTCAACAAGGATTTCGCGGGTGTCCATACCGTAATCATCGGCCGCTTTTTCAGCATGGCGTAAGAAGCTTGAGTAGACCCCAGCATAGCCTAGCGAGAGCGTTTCGCGGTCAACACGTACTGGCCGGTCTTGGAGGGGGCGTACAAGCTCTTCCGCTGCGTCCATAAGTTTGAACACATCACAGCCATGGTTCCAGCCCATCTTGTCGATGGCAGCAATAAAGACCTCAAGCGGGGCATTGCCCGCCCCCGCGCCCATAGCGGCGAGCGAGGCGTCCACACGGCGCGCGCCGTTCTGAACGGCAACAATAGAGTTAGCCACACCGAGGGAGAGATTATGATGAGCGTGCACCCCGCGCTCTGTCTCAGGTTTAAGAACCTTATCATAGGCCTGCATACGGGCGGCGTAATCATCCATATTCA
>CAZNCJ010000043.1:0-5396 GCA_964571595.1 uncultured Caulobacterales bacterium
GCCACTATATTGATTATTCGGCCCGGGACAATAATGACTTTGCGAATTGTCAGCCCGTCAAGCGTGCGCTTAACAGCCGGCTCCGCCATGGCAAGGGCTTCTATCTCGTCTTTGGCCATGTCTTTGGACACAGAAATTTCCGCGCGGCGCTTGCCATTAATTTGAACGGGTAGGGTGATGCTATCCTCAACAAGCATTGCGGGATCAAGCTGCGGCCACGGGGCGTGATAGACAAGGCCTGTTCCGCCGAGTTTTGCCCAACATTCTTCGGCCAGATGGGGCATGAAGGGGGCAATAGCGCGAATTAATATGCCCAAGGCCTCTGATTTGGCGGCATCTTTATGGCTATATTTCTTAAGAGCGTTGGAGAGCTCATAAATTTGGGCGACTGATGTATTAAAGCGGAAGTTTTCAATGCCCGAAGTAATTTTTTCCAAAGCCTTATGGGCGAGCTTTCTTAAAGCAAGCGCTTCGTCTTTGGCCTCTTTTGCGATGGTTTCAGGGGGTAAAAGCCCGTCGGGTAATTCACTGACAAGCGCCCAGATTTTATTGGAGAAACGCCAGGCGCCGATAACACCCGCTTCCGTCCATTCCACATCACGGTCTGGGGGACTATCGGAGAGGACAAACCAACGGGCTACATCCGCGCCGTAACCCTCAATAATATCATTAGGGTCAACGACATTTTTCTTGGATTTGGACATTTTAACAATGTCGCCCTTGGTAATTTCCCCGCCCGTTTCGATATGAGTAAACACACCGTCTTTTTCGTCGATATTATCTGGCAAAACGTAATTCCCGTCTGGGTCAGTAAAGACGGCATGTGTGACCATGCCTTGGGTAAATAGGCCTGCAAAAGGCTCCCCGCTGGGAAGGTCAAGCAATCCGCAATCTCGCAATCCGCGTGTAAAGAAGCGTGCATAAAGCAAGTGCAGTACGGCATGTTCCACGCCTCCGACATATTGATCCACAGGCAGCCAGTCGCTTGATATTTTTTTATCAAAGGGTTTGTCGTCTGGCTGGCCGTTCCCACTGCCACCGGCAAAACGGGCGAAATACCAAGAGCTGTCGGCAAATGTGTCCAGCGTATCGGTTTCGCGGCGCGCGGCACTCCCGCATTTAGGGCAATCAACATGTTTAAATGTCGGATGACGATCCAACGGATTTCCCGGTATAGAAAGATCAATATTATCATAGGGCAGGGCGACGGGCAGGTCGGCCTCCGGCACGGGTAAGACCCCGCAATCTTCGCAATGAATGACAGGTATCGGGCAGCCCCAATAGCGCTGGCGCGACACGCCCCAATCCCGCAAGCGGTATTGCGTAACGCCTTTACCGAGGTCTTTATTTTCTACGGCTTTAATCGCGGCTTTAATGCCGTCAGTTTTATTTAGCCCGTCAAGAAAACCGGAATTAAATAATGTCCCTTCGCCCGTATAGGCTTCAGCCTCGACCCTGTAAGTCTTTGCGTCCTCGCCTTCTGGTAAGACAACGGGGGTGACGCCGAGATCGTATTTACGGGCAAAATCGAGATCGCGTTGGTCATGGGCGGGACAACCAAATATCGCGCCTGTGCCGTAACCCATCAAGACGAAATTTGCGATCCAGACGGGCAGGGTTTTGCCATTTATGAAAGGATGTTTGACGGTTAGCCCCGTATCAAAACCGAGCTTAGGCGCGGTTGCGATGGATTCTTCTGTCGTGCCGATTTTAGCGCAATCTGCACGGAAGGTTTCTATATTCCCGTTATTTTCAGCGAGCTTTTTGGTTAAGGGGTGGTCGGGTGAGAGGGCGATGAAACTCGCGCCAAATAATGTATCGGGTCGTGTTGTGAAAACCTCGACTTTTGCGTCGCCTTCAAAAACCATCTGGCAGCCTTCCGATTTCCCAATCCAGTTTGCCTGCATGGTGCGGACTTTATCTGGCCAGCGTTCCAGCGTATCTAGACCTTCTAAAAGGTCTTGCGCATAATGGGTGATTTTGAAAAACCATTGATCCATGTCGCGCTGTTCGACCACCGCGCCTGAACGCCAACCTTTGCCGTCAATGACTTGCTCATTGGCCAGCACCGTATTGTCGACAGGGTCCCAATTCACTTTGGCGGTTTTGCGGTAAACAAGTCCCTTTTCCCAAAATTTGAGAAATATTGCTTGTTGCTGTTTGTAATAAGCCTCATCACATGTCGCAAATTCGCGGGACCAATCAAGAGCAAAGCCGAGACGCTTGAGCGGGGCTTTCATGGCGGCGATATTATCGTAAGTCCAATCTTTGGGATGACCGCCATTATCTTTAGCCGCGTTTTCTGCCGGCATACCAAAAGCGTCCCATCCCATCGGGTGGAGCACATCAAAGCCTTGTGCTTTTTTATAGCGCGCCACGACATCGCCCATGGCATAATTTCTGACATGGCCCATATGGATACGCCCGGAAGGATAAGGAAACATTTCAAGGGCATAGTATTTTTTATCGCCGTCATTACGGGCGCGAAAAACGTCTGCGTCTTCCCAGCGTTTTTGCCATTTCGGCTCTATTTCAGCGGCGTTATAGCGGCTCATAAATATCCTGATCCAACGGGGTTTATCCGTCATTACGTTAAATCTAAGCGCCTATATAACAATTTCGCGAATTGTGACTAGGAAAAACCCCGCTTAAATGACGGAATTATATAGAAAGGAATATATGGGCGTGCCTGCGTTTAGGGGCGTCATTAGCCAGAGAAGTCAATGCCGGGGAAATCTGTTGTAGCCAGCACTTTACGCTCTCGGATATAATTTTGTGTATTCACCCACGGTGCGTGGTCCCCTTGTTTGGGCATTTCGTCCATTTTGCGCTGAATATATCCGGCATCAAAATCTATCCAAGGCCTTGGTGTCATATTATCAGGGGCTTGCGGCATGGCGGTGCTTACGCCTTTCGTATCCATGGCATTGATAAGATTGCAGACAAATTCCGAAATCAGATCCGCCCGCAATGTCCAGCTATAATTGACATAGCCAAATACGGTGACGAGATTGGGCACGCCGGAATACATAATGCCCTCATAGGTAAAACTATTAGCGGGATGAAAGGGCTTACCGTCAATAGAAATATCCAGCCCGCCTAAAAATTTCAAATTCAAGCCCGTCGCAGAAATAATAATATCGGCGTCAATATGGCCCCCTGATTTTAGCTTAATCCCTGTGGGGGTAAAATGATCTATATGATCGGTGACGACTTCGGCCTTGCCGGACTTTATACTCTCGAGGAAATCTCCGTTCGGGATAAGGCAAAGGCGTTGATCCCACGGATTATAATGCGGGGTGAAATGGGTTTCTATATCATAGTCCTTATCCAGCCTTTTCTTGACACCGCGCAGCAATATTTTCTTTATGCGCTTGGGGTTTTTACGCGTAGCCTGATAAAGGAAATGTTGTTTGCGAATGTTACGTGCTCTGACGATATTATATGCCCATTGGTCTGGCATGATCGGGCGCAAGGTTTTAGCCAGCCAGTCCTCGTCAGGATAAGAAATCATATAGGTGGGGGTGCGTTGTAACATGGTGATGTGGCGGGTATGGTCTGCCATGGCGGGCACAAGGGTGACGGCGGTCGCACCCGAGCCAATGACGACGACCTTTTTATCACTATAGTCGAGATCTTCTGGCCAGTGTTGGGGATGTATAAGTGTGCCTTTAAAGTCTTCGGCCCCTTTAAATTCGGGCATATGGCCTTGATCATAATCATAATAACCTGAGCACATATAAAGGAAATTACAGCTTATAGTCTTAACTCCGTTGGGGGAGCTTACCGTCACGGTCCAGCGCGCATCTTTTGAGGACCAAGCCGCCTGCGTGACTTCATGACCAAGGCGAATATATTGGCTGATATTATTTTCAGCCACGGTTTCGTCCAGATAGGACATGATAGAGGCCCCGTCCGCGATGGATTTTTTGGCCCGCCAGGGTTTGAAATTATAGCCCAGAGTATGCATGTCAGAATCAGAGCGCACACCTGGATAGTTAAACAGGCTCCATGTCCCGCCTATTTTTTCACGCTTTTCAAGAATGATGAATTTTTTGTTTGGGCATTTATCGCGAAAATGCCACGCCGCGCCAATACCAGATATGCCGGCACCGACAATTACAATCTCCGTGTGCTCGACTTTTGTATCTGCCTCAGTTTTGCGTTTAGTTTTTGCCATTTCGCCTCATGCTAACCAAAACCAAGCAAGAGGGGAAACCTTTTTTATGCATGCCCCGTAAACACAAATCCAGCTCCCAAGGGGAGCCGTTCTTGTAGATGTGTTTATGACGAGGCTTTCAAGGCGTGTTTGGTGGAGCTTGCGAATTCGGCCTTAAGGATAAATTTTACTGGCTATCGACAGTGGCGATAAAGAGCTCACGCGCCCGCGTCAGGATAGAATTTTCTATCTGGCGGTTCGTGTCGGCATCTACAGAGGCATCTGTCCATGCTCCGCCAGCTTTCACTTGCTTAAACACAGAGGCTTTTAAAGCATCGGCGCGCAGATTTGTATCTAATATAAAGACATTGGCCTTAAAGCGCTCATCCGGAGCTTCGGGGCTGGCATACCAGTCCGTGATGATGACACCGCCAAAAGGATCAACAGAATCAAGGGGCATAAAATCCAGTGTTTCGAGACTTGCGCGCCATAAAAAGGCATTCACACCCAAATTGGGAGATTGTTGGATACGGGCTGCATTGGCTTGTGCTGCTTTACTCCCGCCGCCCAGGCTGGAGCAACCAGACAGAAGGGCCGCGCCCAGTAATAAACTACTTACAAGTTTTATACCCGAAAAGCCGTGTGATCCCGGGCGGGTTTTCATCAAAGAGTGTCTTTTAGACATGCAGTGGCTCCAATGCCGTCAATTTCAAATCATCATGCTTATAGCATTTAAATTTTGTCCCGCTAGTCCCTCAATGAGAAATTCTGAAAGCGAAAACCCCCATAAAACCGAGGGCTTAAGGGTTTTGTTAACCATTTTTTAGGAAGCGACCATCATAAAAGGTTAACGTATTGTTGATTTTTTGACGCATATGCAAATTGGGGAGCCCGTCAAGGTGGCCAAAGAGACAGAAAATAGAGTTTCAAAAATGCTCTGGGTGGTGCCGGTTTCGGCCGCACTTGGTGTGATTTCGCTGGCCCAAGCCCAATCCGGCTCACCCTTTGCCAATAAGAAAAAAACGCAGGCTTGGGAGACCGCAATTCCGGATGCAACGCCTCCCCCCCCGACATATAACCAACCTACATATACACAACCGACATATTCGCAGCCGACTTATAGCCCGCCCAGCTATAATCCACAGAGCCCGTCTGTGCCGACAAACACAAGCCCGACTTATAGCGGGTCGACATATAGTGCGCCGAGTAGCGCCCCTGCTGCCCCCGCCCAATTCCC
>CAZNCJ010000043.1:5496-19878 GCA_964571595.1 uncultured Caulobacterales bacterium
GCGGGTCGACATATAGTGCGCCGAGTAGCGCCCCTGCTGCCCCCGCCCAATTCCCTAGTCAAACGCAAACGCCTTCATATGTTTATGGCGGTCAGGAGCCAGGATACGCACAGCCCAGCTATAGCTCTCAGACTTATACGGATCACAACTATTCAGGCCAAAACTATTCAGGCCAAAACTATTCAGGCCAAAATTACACAGGGCAAAATTACACAGGCCAAAATTACACAGGGCAGGCGCCATCAGGACAAGGCTATAATCAGGGTTATCAGGGATATAATGGCCAAAATTATAATGGGCAGGCTTATAATGGACAGCTTGGTCCCAATAGTGGCTCCGGCTTCCCGCAACAACAAAAGCGCAGATGGCGCGATAGGTTCGGGTTTAAAAACCTGGCCACGAGTTTTTCAGGTTATTTAAAGCTGGGAGCAGCGGCCACTGATAGTGATACATTATCAAGTGATGCTTGGCAGGCGGATTTTATTGGCGATGCCAAGATACGCGGCGAGGTTAGTGCGATTACACAAGGGGGTTTGGAATACGGTGTGGGCGGAGAAGTGCGCGCGCAATATGATGCAGACCGGCGTGGTTTTGGCGGCCTTGTCGGAGATTGCCCTGCCGCCCTGCCAGATTGCCCGAGCGTGACTGTGGGGGGTCTGGAAACTGCCCTTCGCGGCCATACCTCGCAATTTTACACATCTGGGCCGGATAATGCTGAAGACTTCGAGGTGGCACTTGAGGGCGCTTACGTATTTTTACGCAGTGCTTACGGAGATATTACGGTTGGACGTGATGACGGTTCTGCCTATTTATTCTCACTCGGCGCGCCGACATTAGTGGCCGTCGGGGCGTCTAATTCCCCTGTGGATTATACCGGTCTTGATAGTGTGAAAACGGTTAATGACGCCTCAGGTTTTTCCGAGAAAATTACCTATACAAGCCCGCGCCTTCTGGGCGATCAAATCGGGGTCGGCGTACAAATCGGGGCGTCATATGCGCTTAATGCGCGCTCTTGCGGTGTGGATTTCTGCGTAAGACGTGATGATGTATCAGGGGCTTTATCGCCTGACCTTGAGGACGTTATAGAAGTCGGCATAGCACTTGACCGTACATTTAATAATGGACTGTCTATTGAGGCCACAGGGACATATGCGACAGCCAGTGAGCAAAGCGGCTTGGCAGGCTTTGACGATTTAAGCTCATTTGGGCTGGGTCTTGAGTTGGGCTACGGCGACTGGATTGTCGGTGCGTCATATCTGGATAGTAATAACGGCCTATTGGATGGTGACTATACCGCCTATGATATCGGGCTGACATGGAAGCCTGCGGCTTGGGGTATTACAGCCGGTTACGGCCACGCCGAAGACGAAAATGTCAATCTCGTTTCTGATCAGGGTGTTCTGGCCTTCTCATATGATTTTGGAAATTACCGTCTTGGTACAGGTGTTCAATATATTGAACGCACCGTTCCCGTAAACGGCACCGGGCTGACAGTGGGTACAATCACCTCAGAACGGGAAAGAGCCGGGGCTATATTTGTTGAAGGCAGTGTTAAGTTCTAGCCAGCTAAATCTTTTATGCCTGAAATGGCAGCAAGTCCCGCCGCACCACTACCGATTAAGGCGGGGGCCGTTTTATCTGTGATGCCGCCAAGGGCAAAAACAGGTACCTCCAATTTTTGACACAGAGCGCTAAAGTCGCTCACCCCCATCGGAGAACCCGCGCTGGGGCTTGTGCTTTTAAACACGCTCGAAATTAAAAGCCCGTCAAGCTGGGCGAGGTTTAGGTCGTTATCGACCAAAGGGCCTTTTTGTCCGGCTTGGGATAATATCCAGTCAGGACAGCGGCGCTTCCATTGCGTAATTATTTGAGGATCGGTTTTTCGTGTGAAATGCACGCCGTCTGCCCCGCAAGCGCTGGCGAGTTCAGCATCATTGCCGATGAGGAGTTGCATATTTCTGGCAAAGCTGAGCAGGCGTAGTTTATGTGCGGTTTCAAGGCGGTTTTGGGCGCCAAAATGCCTGAAAATAATAGCCATATGGCCATTCACTGATTGGGGCAGGGATACAATAAGCGCAATAGGATCCTTAATACGTGCCGGGTCCGTCATAAATATAAGCGGGTTGAGGCGTGAAGGGCGCAGCGCATTATCTCGGAGGGCGCGGGCCGTAGAAAGAAGGTCAGATGTGATCATATAAGAATTCTATATCAGGCCCGATTTTCAACCATGCGCACTTTTAATTCTGTACGCGCCGCGTTAGAGAAAGACATGTCAGATGATCTGCCCATTGCAAAGAAAAGAGAGCTTATATTAGGCCAAATCGCGGATGCCGCCAAGTCTGTTAATGTTGCGGAGAAAACCGGGCAGGGCAGGGAGGTGACATTAGTCGCGGTTAGCAAGCAGCAGGCGGACGATAAAATCGCCGATATGCTGGCCACTGGTCAGCGCGTTTTTGGTGAAAACCGGGTGCAGGAAGCCCAAAAGCGCTGGTCGGAGAGGTTTAAAACTGAGCGTTCAAAGATAGAATTGCGCCTTATCGGGACCTTGCAAACCAATAAGGCTGAACTGGCCGTAGATTTATTTGACGTAATCGAGACTTTGGACAGAGAAAAAATCGCAGCAAAACTGGCTGGCCTTCGACAAAAGGGGCGTAAACTTCCCCGTCTCCTTGTGCAGGTTAATACAGACGAAGAGCCGCAAAAGTCCGGTATTATCCCGCGTGAACTTATCGGCTTTATGGATAAGTTGAAAACGCAATATGACTTACACCCCGAAGGACTGATGTGTATTCCGCCACTGGCCAAGGATGTTGGCGGACAGGCGGTCAGCCCGCATTTCTGGCTGATGCAAAATCTGGCGCGTGAATTAAGCCTATCCACATTGTCTATGGGGATGAGCGGGGATTTTGAAACAGCTGTGAAAATGGGCGCGACACATATCCGACTTGGCACAGCCCTGTTTGGCCCGCGCTTGCCCAGAGCCTAGCGCCTTTCGAGGGGGTGATAGGTTAGGGTCTTATATCGACTTTGGTACCATTTTGTAAAAAGGGCAGTAAACCCACCATATGTTCAGGGGTTAAGGCAATACATCCCATAGTGTCCCGCCCGTCGGGCTGGGCGATATGTATAAAGACTGCGCTGCCAAGCGGGGCTTGCGGCGGGCTGTCATTATGATCCATCACCAATATAATGTCATAGGCCCCGTCCTTGCGCCATAAAGCTTCATGGCTGGCCTTAAAGGGCGTTCGGATAAAACGGTTATAAGCGGCATGGTTTGGATCATCACACCAGCCATCATCGGGCCTTAGGGGGCGAAAATTAAGCGGGTTTTTAAGGTTTTTATTTAAATCCGGGCGAGGCAAACGGTCAGCGCGGTAGAGACCAAACCTCAATTTATAGACCCCTAAGGGGGTTTTTTCATCGCCTTCACGACCTTGTTTAGAAGAAATTGCCCCCTTTTTGCCCAAATAGCAAGGTACACCTAAACCACCATGAATTACCATTTTTGCTTTAGTTTTCACGATAATAGTCATATGTTTGTCTCAATAACGTGATAAGTCGAGAGCATACTGACATTAGCTTAATGGTTTATTCAAGGGTAAAGACAGTATGATGAGGAGGTCATAATTATGGCAGTTAAGAAAAGAATATTATTAGTTGATGACGACAATGATCTGAGAGAAGAGCTTGTCGAGCAATTTAAACTATATGATGAGTTTGAAACTGTTGATGTGGCCACGGCGACAGAAGGCATTGAAGTGGCAAAGGCGAACTCCTTTGATCTTATTCTTCTGGATGTCGATTTACCTGATATGATGGGCACGGATGCGTGCGAGCTTATGCGCAAGGCCGGTGTGGCCGCCCCCGTTGTGATGTTAACGGGTAATGACGGCGATATGAATGAGATATTGGGCTTGAATTCAGGCGCCAATGATTATGTTACAAAGCCGTTTCGTTTTGCTGTATTGCTGGCACGTATGCGGGCGCATTTGCGCAGCTTTGAGCTTTCAGAAGACGCCACATTCCAGATCGGGCCATATGAGTTTAAACCGGCCTTTAAACGTCTGACACCGCCACAGCCTGAAGACGGTACAAAGGTACGCGATATTCGCCTGACCGAAAAAGAAACAAATATTCTAAAATATCTGTTTCGCGCTGGCGGCAAGCCTGTCGGCCGAGATGAGTTGTTACATGAAGTCTGGGGATATAATTCAGGCGTGACAACGCATACGCTGGAAACACATGTTTACCGCTTGCGCCAAAAAATCGAGCCGGAAAAAGGTGTGGCGACTTTGCTTGTCACAGAGCCGGGCGGTTATAGGCTGGTGATTAGCTAGGCTGGTGATTAGCTAGGCTGTAGAGCCGCGATTATATATCCAATATTTGTGTGATCGGGACATGGTCTGAGGGTTTTTCCCAGACCCGGCAAGGCGTGTGGATTTCATAACCTTCCCGACCAGAACTTTTAACAGCCGGGCCTAAGGCCGGGCTAACCCAGATATGATCGAGCCGTCTGCCGCGATTGGATTTAAAAACATCTTTGGCACGGTAAGACCACCAAGAATATAGCTTCTCGGCGTCAGGAACATGCACTCTGGCGCAATCTATAAATTCATGTGTGTTTTGCAGTTTTGCCAGACGTTCCACTTCCAGCGGGGTGTGGCTGACGACTTTGAGTAATTGTTTATGTGACCAGACATCATGTTCTCCAGGCGCAATATTAAAATCCCCGACAAGAACTTGGCGGGCATCGCCTTGCTGGAACCGGTCTTCAAAATATTGCGTCATTGCAGATAGAAAATCCAATTTATGTTTAAACTTTGGATTGGTCTTCACATCTGCCTCATCCCCGCCCGCGGGGACATAAAAATTATGAAATTCCAGATCCCTGTCTTTGCTTCTGACGCGGGTCGAAACATGCCTAGCTTCTCCGTGCGGGCAGAAGTTGGTATCCATACGCTCTAGGGGCAGGCGGGAGACAGTGGCCACGCCGTGATACCCCTTCTGGCCGGAGACTTCTATATATTCATAACCAGCATCAAGAAAGGGCTGGTAAGGATATTGATCGGGCAGGCATTTTATCTCTTGCAAGCCTAATATATCGGGCTTTTCTGTCTCTAAAAAATTGATGACCTGATTAATGCGCAATCGCACAGAGTTTATGTTCCACGTCGCAACTTTAATAGCCATGACTTGGTGGTAAGGCTTAGGGCATTAAAATCAAGGCTTAGTTTTAATTATCTGTCGCGACGATTACGGCGTTGCTCATCACGCAATGTAAACAGGCGCGGATTAATGCGTTCATTATATGTCAGATCAGATAATATGACACGGGTTTCGCCGCCAAAACTATCTGCAATAACCCATTCTTTTAAGGCCAGAGTGCCGGCATCGAAAACCATTGTAATCGCCCCGTCAATATCGCCGCTACCATCGCGAGCGGTGACGCGGGTTTCGTTAAATGTTTTAATCAGGCTTGTCACTTCTGTATCATTGGCCAGATTGACATTTTCCTTCAGAAAGAAATTAAGCGGCGTGGAGGCAAGGGGGATACGGTCAGTTGTTTCCAAAACACTGTCTTGCTGGGTCAGTGTGACGCCGTCAGACACAATCAATAAAGGATGCGGTGCGTCATATTCAAATCGTAATTTACCGGGTCGGCGCAAATAAACAGTGCCTTGGGCAAAACTACCATCGCTGGCATATTGCGCAAAACGCCCTGAAAAGCTGGAGGTATTATTTAAGGCGCTATCAATACGGGCCAGATCTGCCGGAACATTACGCGGGTCCGTAAAAGCCGTATTGACCGGGGCTTGTTGCTGGTATTGGGGGTTTACATAAGGTTGCTGGACTTGTGCTTGTCCAAATTGGGGCTGCTGGATGGGAAGCTGCTGGGTTTGTGCGTTCACCAGACCAGACATACTTGTCATAAGCGTCGCCGAAACAAGGGCGCAAATGCTAAGCGATCTTTTCATCCAATTTTTCATATGTTCAATCCTTAAGCGGAGCTCATAGCTATAATATAAGGGTTTTATATGTGACGGCGTTTTAATCCCGCCTGAATATAAAGCCCTTTTTTCATTAAATTTTGGACAGGCCCCTTACGCATCATCCCCCATGGCAGTCTTAAGATCATGCCTTTATAATAACTTTGCCATCTCATTGTTCTATGTCTCTGTAAAGTCTAAGATCATAAACAAAGTACTTTAAAGCCTTCATAGCGGAGAGCCGTCATGCCCAGTTTGCGACATAATATTATCTGGACCCTTTTAAGATTATCGGGGTTTCGGTTTAAAATGGGAAAGGACGCCCGCAAAAACCGGGTCATCCGCGACAGCCCGCCAAGTGGTCTTAGCACTCGTATTAAAAAAGAAATGTTTCAAGACCACCCGATATGGCGGATTAGGCCTAGCAATTCGCCAAAAGCACCGCCGGTTAAGACACTCTATCATTTACACGGCGGGGGCCATGTTTACGGCGTTTTATCCCTGCACTTTAAAGTCTTGGCAAAATTAGCCGACCTTGCTCAAGTTGAAATTATATTGCCGTGCTATCCCCTCCCACCGGATTTTCAGGCCAGCGGGGTGAATGCATTTTGTCGGGATCATTTTGAACATATAGTTTCGCAAAAAGGATTGTCTAATATTACCCTATCTGGCGATTCTGCCGGAGCAGGGCTTGCCCTTATTTTGGCAGCTAACAGACGTGATGCGGGACATCCCAATCTATCGCATATGATTTTGATGTCGCCTTGGGTTAATCTGGCGATGGATCACCCCCAGAGCGAGGCTTATGATAAATGCGCCATACTGGATTTGGAAGGACTGCGTTTTGCGGGTACTCGATATGCTGGCAAGCTCGGCGTCTCTCATCCGCAGGTCAGCGCGGCGAAAGCAGATATGACGAACTTGCCCGATATGACTATATTTGCCGGAGATAGAGATTTGCTTTTCCCTGATATTCGGGATTTTGCCGAAAATCTGCGTGGTGTGGATTTGCGTGTTGCCAAGGGCATGGGCCATTACTGGATGTTTTTTCCCCAAAGCGAAGCCATGACGACATGGAACGAAACAGCGGCTTTGTTGGGTGACTAATAGCAGTATAATTTATTTTAATGGCATGTCTTTGTTAACAGACTTTGAGGTAAGTTTTGCTTATGAGGGCGTATGTTATCTACATTGGACATATTCCGTGTCGGGATCGGGCCTTCAAGCTCGCATACGGTCGGCCCTATGCGTATTGCCAAACGCTTTGCTCTCAGCTTGCACCGAAAAGACAGATTTAGACGCGTAGAAAGCCTTAAAGTGTCATTAAAGGGCTCTTTAGCCTTGACGGGTAAGGGGCACGGTACGCCCAAAGCTGTCATTTTAGGGCTATTGGGTTTTGAACCCGAAACGATAGACCCGACTTGTATTAAAGATGAAATTAGTCAGGTCGAGAGTCGCTCTTCTTTAAATTTATTAGGCGAGCGCGCGGTAAAATTTGATCTCTCTAAGGATATTATATTTGATTTTGAGACCCAGCCAAAATTACATCCCAATGGCATGACCTTATCTGCCTATGACAAGGACGGGGGCTTGCTCCGTCGCCAGTCATATTATTCTACGGGCGGCGGCTTTATCGCCTCGAAACGGCAAATGGAAAACCCAGTAGAAAACGACCTTCTCGCCAGCTCTATCACTGTGCCTTTCCCTTTTGGTTCTGCCGCAGAGCTTTTGGCTATATGCGCGGACCAAGGCAAATCTATCGCCGAGATTATTTATGCCAATGAAGACGCTATGCGCCCCAGAGAGCAAACAGACGCTGCTCTTGATCGCATCAAGGATGTGATGATGGCCTGTATCGACAGGGGGTTAAATACTGAAGGCATTTTGCCGGGTGGGTTAAATGTTAAACGTCGCGCGCCTGAGATTTGGCAAAAATTACACGGCGCGCCCCCCTCAAATGAACGCGAGCAATTATTTGACTGGTTAAATGTTTATGCCATGGCCGTAAATGAAGAAAATGCTGATGGCGGCCAGCTGGTCACGGCACCCACAAACGGGGCGGCAGGTATAATACCGTCAGTTATTCGTCATTATTGTCAGGGTGATAATGCCTTGCCGCAAAATGTCAGAAAATTCTTATTAACGGCGGGCGGTATTGGGCTTTTATATAAGCAGCGCGCTTCAATATCAGGGGCAGAAATGGGATGTCAGGGCGAGGTAGGCGTAGCCTGTTCCATGGCGGCTGGTGGTTTGGCGGCTGTTTGGGGTGCAACGCCCGAGCAAGTGGCAAGCGCGGCGGAGATTGGCATGGAACATAATCTGGGTTTAACCTGTGACCCTGTTGGCGGGCTAGTCCAAATTCCGTGTATAGAACGTAATGCAATCGGGGCGGTCAAGGCGGTAAATGCCGCGAGACTGGCGCTCCATGCCAGTGACCAAATGAAAGTCAGCCTTGATCAGGTAATTGAAACTATGCGTCAGACGGGTCTGGATATGTCTTCAAAATATAAAGAGACAAGTCAGGGCGGCCTCGCCGTGAATGTCATTGAATGTTAGGTGGGCCTAAGGACTGTTAGCTCTTTCCTAGACGCGGTCAGCACCTAGAAATTTCGTATTTGCTTAACCATAATCCCTAACTTAGCATTTAACATTTTTTGCTAAAACCCATAAAAATCGTTCCGAAATGGGATTAAAAAGATCAGTGGGGGGAACAATGATAGTTAAGTTCAAATCATTTTTACGTAATAGCGCAGGTAATTTTGCTGTTGTTACTGCGTTGGGATTAAGTGCTGTTATGGTTGCGGGGGGTGTGGCTGTTGATGCGAATAGCCTTATGCAATTGCGCGCAGAATTACGAGATGTTTCGGATGCAGCAGCTTTAGCGGCCGCAATCGCGGCAAATAAAAAAGACCAATACGGCAATAAAGTAGATCGTGAAGCAGCGGCAAGAGCGTCTATTGCGGCCAATACGCTTAACCTCGGTCCGACAGTTACACTGGACGATACTGACATAAAGTTTGATGATACCAAACAGGAAGTTATTGTGTCTGTGCGTGCGACAAAGAGATTATTCTTTTCGAGCGTCTTTAATGGCGATGGTCGTCCTGTCCAAGCGGCGAGTGCAGCATCCTACAGGGTGTCAGAGGTTAATCCGGTTTCATTTGCATTTGTTGTGGATGTTTCTGGGTCTATGGGGTGGTGCCCCGGCCAAGAGAATAATAATCAGCCATGTCCTGCAGGCGAGCAGCCCCGTATTGAAACTTTAAGAGAGGCGACGAGCCTTTTATTTGAACAAATTGAAACTAATAATGTCAATATTAATGTCTTGCGCGATAAAGTTCGAACGGGCGCTTGGACATATAGAGCGATAGCCGCGGATTCTATTAATATGGATTATGGTTGGGGTCATGTTGAGAACTTCATCGATAGTAATAAAACAAACCCCAGCGGGGGGACACATTCTACGGACGCGTTTAGGTCTGCGCTCACAGCGTTAAATGAGGAAGTTAATATTGTACGTGATCCGAATTTAAAACGGTTCATTATATTCATGACGGACGGGGCAAATAATGATGTGGACTCTACATTAGATACGCAGCAATTTTGTCAGGAGGCAAAAGAGGACGGTGTTAGTGTTTTTGCCGTCGCCTTTGCGGCTCCGATTGAAGGTGAGAACCTGCTTTTACAATGCGCCTCCCCTAATGATAATGAGCAAGTCTCTGACCCGGGTGAGTTTGAATATGAGAACGCCGAAGCTGAAGTTGATGCGCAATGTAAAAATTATACGGAGCCGGGAAAAGAGAACCAGAACGGGAATGCCTTTGGTCGTAAGAAGTGTGAGGATGCGAAATCCCAAAACTATTACGATGCGGATAGTGAAGAAGAGTTCAAAACCGCTTTTGCTAAAATCGGCGAGGAGCTGGGCAAGGTTGATACACGCCTCACGCGCTAAAATTTTATAAAAGCACAAAAAAAAGGCCGCCCATCTGGACGGCCTTTTCTATTTTTTACAGCGCGTGATTAGCACTTATAGTAAAGGTCGAATTCGACAGGATGTGGATGCATGTTCACGCGGTGAACTTCTTCCATTTTCAGATCGATATAGGCATCAATCTGATCATCATCAAATACGCCGCCTGCATTGAGGAAGTCTCTGTCCCCGTCAAGGCTTTCCAAGGCCTCTTTCAAGCTACCGCAAACTTGTGGGATTTTGGCAGCTTCAGCAGGTTCTAGGTCGTAAAGATCGATATCCATAGGATCACCTGGATCAATTTTATTCTTGATACCGTCAAGACCCGCCATAAGCAGGGCAGTATAAGTCAGATATGGATTACCCGCCGGGTCAGGGAAACGCGCTTCAAGGCGCTTACCATTTGGAGAGGCTGTCCACGGAATACGAATAGACGCTGAACGGTTACGGGCAGAATAGGCCAGCATAACAGGCGCTTCAAAACCAGGTACCAAACGCTTATATGAGTTTGTCGAGGCATTTGCGAAGGCGTTAATCGCTTTGGCATGTTTAATAATACCGCCAATATAATAGAGGCATTGCTTAGACAGGCCAGCATATTCATTACCAGCAAATAAAGGCTTGCCGTCTTTCCAGATAGATTGGTGAACATGCATGCCGGTACCGTTATCATTCCAGACGGGCTTGGGCATAAAGGTGGCTGTCTTGCCATAGGCATGGGCCACATTTTGTACGATATATTTATAAAGCTGCATATTATCAGCCATTGAGACCAATGTATCGAACTTCATGCCTAATTCGTGTTGGCTTGGAGCAACTTCGTGGTGATGCTTTTCTGGCTTTAGGCCTTGCTCATCCATAATAGCGAGCATTTCTGTCCGCATATCTTGCTCAGAATCAATGGGAGGAACAGGGAAATATCCGCCTTTTGGCCCGGGTCTGTGACCCATATTGCCTGTCGTATATTGTGTACCCGTATTATATGGGCCTTCCGTGCTATCAAAACTATAGCCCGTATTCTGCTGATCTGTATTCCAGCGGACATCGTCAAAGACAAAAAACTCGGCTTCTGGACCAAAATAAACCTGATCACCAACTTTAGCTGACTGCATATATTTTTCAGCCGCCTTAGCCGTTGTACGTGGGTCACGATTATAGGCTTCACCTGTATCAGGTTCTAAAATGTCACAGAATAATGTGAGTGTATCCACCTGATAAAAAGGGTCGACTTTGGCCGTTTCCGGATCTGGTAATAACACCATGTCGGATTCGTTAATATCTTTCCAGCCACTAATAGAAGAGCCGTCAAACATTGTACCATCTTTAAATAGATCCTCATCAACCATGCTGGAGTCAAATGTGACGTGTTGCATTTTACCTTTTGGATCTGTGAAGCGAAGATCGACATAGCCGATATTCTCATCCTTCATTCTTTTAAGAACTTTTTCTATGGACATTATTTTACCTTTCCCGAAATAAATAATTTTATGTTTATGTTAGATTGCAGCCCTAAAGCGCTGCGTCACCTGTTTCACCTGTACGGATACGTAAGGCTTGCGATACATCAGAAATGAATATTTTTCCATCCCCAATTTTGCCTGTTTTTGCCGCAGTTTGAATGGCCTCTAAGGCGCCTTCAACCTGATCGTCTGAAACGACGAGTTCCAGCTTTAATTTCGGTAGAAAGTCGACGACATATTCCGCCCCGCGGTAAAGTTCTGTGTGTCCTTTCTGACGCCCGAAACCCTTAGCCTCTAGAACCGTCATACCTTGTAGCCCTACGGCCTGTAAGGCTTCCTTTACTTCGTCAAGTTTGAACGGCTTGATGATCGCTTCTATTTTTTTCATTTGGCTCTCCTATTTGAAATCTCTGGGTAATGTTTATTGGACATCTGCGTGATAGATTTTCGTTTTAATCAACTCCGTTGCGGAGTCGATATATAGCCGCTTTGTATGCGGGCTTGCTTGGACAATCGCCTCATTTTGCAGCACATCACATAGTTATGTGCAGGCGTCGCATAAAAATTGGGCGGTTCTTGTCAATTTTAACGCGACCTGCGACATGTTTTTACTATCTAGTTCTCTGATATGGCGCTAAAGAGCACTTTCACATTTTCTGGACCGCGAAAAGGAGGAAATTCGTGCCAAAATCAGAGGGCCGCAGCCCCAAGAAAACAAATATAACAGATAAACAGGCTCTTGATTTTCATGCCCACCCCATTCCGGGAAAATTAGCACTCTTGCCAACCAAACCTATGGCGACCCAGCGGGATTTATCGCTGGCCTATTCACCGGGCGTGGCTGTTCCGGTCGAGGAAATCGCGAAAAACCCCGACCTTGTATATGATTATACCTCTAAGGGTAATATGGTCGCGGTGATTTCAAATGGAACGGCCATTTTGGGGCTGGGTAATTTGGGCGCCATGGCTTCAAAACCCGTCATGGAAGGTAAGTCTGTTCTATTCAAAAGATTTGCCGATATTGATAGTTTTGACATTGAAGTCGAAGAAGAGGACCCGCATTCCTTTATCGAATGTGTAAAACGCATAGGCCATACATTTGGCGGCATTAACCTTGAAGACATTGGCTCACCGGAATGCTTTATAATAGAGCAGGAATTGCGTGATTTACTAGACGTTCCCGTTTTCCATGACGATCAGCACGGGACAGCCATTATTGCCACTGCGGGCCTGATAAATGCCTGCCACCTTACGAGACGAAAATTTGAAGACATTAAAGTCGTTTTATCCGGGGCGGGTGCTGCGGGACTATCAGTCTTGGGTCTGATCAAACGGCTCGGCGTGAAAGATGAGAACTGTCTTGTCTTGGATAGCGCGGGCGTTGTCTATAAAGGCCGCACAGAAAAAATGGATCAATGGAAAGCCCCGCATGCGGTTGAGACAGATAAGCGTGAGCTGGCTGAATGTATGGTCGGCGCAGATGTGTTTCTCGGTCTTTCTGTGGCGGGTATTGTCTCCCAAGACATGATAAAGTCTATGGCGAAGAACCCGATTATTTTTGCCATGGCAAATCCCGATCCGGAAATCACACCAGAGGACATTAAAGCCGTGCGTGATGATGCGATCATTGCAACAGGGCGGTCTGATTATCCCAATCAGGTCAATAATGTTTTAGGCTTTCCCTATATTTTCAGAGGCGCGCTTGATGTGCGGGCTCGTAATGTGAATGAAGAAATGAAGCTGGCCTGCGCCCATGCTCTGGCCGATTTGGCGCGTGAAGATGTTCCCGAAGAAGTCGCGGCAGCCTATCATGGCAAGCGTCCTAAATACGGCCCGGATTATATTATTCCGGCTCCGTTTGATCCGCGCCTGATTTCAGATATTCCGCCTTATGTCGCCCAAGCGGCTATGGATACAGGCGTAGCGCGCGCCCCGATTGAGGATATGGCGGCCTATCGGCGGTCTTTGGCACGTCGTCAGGACCCGACAGCGGCAATCTTGCAAGGCATTAGTCAGTCTGTGGTTGAAAATCCCAAGACAATTGTTTTTGCTGAAGGCGAGGAGCCCGCTGTTATCCGTGCTGCCCAAGCCTATCAACAAAGAAATCTGGGCCAAGCTATACTGATCGGACGAGAAAAGCCGATCTTGGATAATATGAAAATGCTCGGTATTGATAATCAAGACAGTTTCACGATTTTAAATGCCCGTCTGTTTGACCGAAATGCAGAATTTACGGAATATCTATATAACCGCCTGCAAAGAAAAGGCTTTTTACGTCGGGATGCGCAAAGGCTCGTCAATAATGACCGGAATGTTTTTTCCGCCCTGATGTTACATCACGGCTTGGCCCACGGCATGGTGACGGGTGTGACGCGGAGTTATGATATTGCCTTAAGAGATGTGCGTTTGGTTTTAGGCCATAAACCCGCAGAACGGACCATGGGTGTCTCCGTAGTTGTAAATAAGCAAAGAACTTTATTTATAGCCGATACAAACATAACGGAATTACCAACAGCTCAAGATTTGGCCGATATAGCGGAAACAACGGCCGGGTTTGCCCGCCAATTCGGCTTTGAGCCGCGTGTCGCCTTTTTATCCTATTCTACATTTGGCAATCCTGTTGGAGAGCGTATGGAGAAAGTCCGCCGGGCTGTGGAAATATTGGATGGCCGCGAGACAGATTTTGAATATGAAGGTGATATTGCTGCGGATGTAGCCCTAGACCCGCTACATTCCCTGACTTATCCGTTCTCACGCCTCACAGAAGCTGCCAATGTTTTGGTCATGCCAGCCATTCACTCGGCATCTATTAGTACGAAACTTTTAAATACTATTGGCGGTGCAACCGTTTTAGGTCCGTTCCTAACGGGGCTTGAAAAGCCGGTTCAAATCTGTCCTTTGGGTGCCACGGCTTCAGAAATCACACGAATGGCTATTTTGGCAGCTTTTGCCCCTTCGCACCGTG